>JAILMQ010000063.1 GCA_024692605.1 Eubacterium sp. | reverse complement strand
GTTACTGGGCGATATGATATGCCTGAAGGAACTAAATATATAGGTGATTATACACCTGAAGGTGATGTTACATTTACTGCAAAATGGTCAGAGGCTTACAACGTTACTTTCCTGGCTGGAGAAGGTAACTTTGGATATGTTGATACTGCTGAATATTATGTTGAAAAAGGTAAATGTATATCTTCATATTCTGTACCTAATAGATATGGTTACTTATTAGAGGGGTGGAAAGTTGTTGATTCTGATGATGAAACTATCTATACATCTGTTGATGATGAGGACGACATTCCTGATGGCTATGGAAACATTTACAGTTATGAGGTGAATGAAGATGTAACCTTCGAACCTGTTTGGGCGGAAGCCTATAAAGTTACCTTCAGATCAGAAGAAGGATATGTGGATGGTGATAAGAATAAAACCGAAGATATATACTTTATTAAAAAAGGAAAATGTATAGAAGAAGAGCCAACGTTAGTTGGCCGTGATGGATATGCTTTTCTAGGATGGAAAATAGTTGGTGGTGATGATACTGTATACAGTTTAGATTCAGAAGAGAATGATCTTTCTGATATCACACTTACAGAGGATATTACATTAGAAGCTGTATGGTCTAAGGCTTATAACATTAAATACGTGTCAGAAGTAGGCTATATAGGTGGTGATAAAGGCTGGCGCCAGACCACTTTTCAGGTGTGTGAAGGATGTAATATTGGTTCTAAATATCCTGAATGTTATAACAATAAGGAATTAGTATTTGACGGATGGCAGATTGAAGGTGACACATCAACAATCTATAAGTATTATTATGATGACGATGATGAACCTATTCCTGAAGGATATGCTTCACTTAATAATTTCGTGCCACAGGGTGATATGACATTTGTTGCAGTATGGAAGACTGCATATAAAGTTACATATTATTCAGAATATGGTGGTATTGACTATGACTCTGATAGAAATACTTATACATATCTTGTTAGAGAAGGCTCTTGTATAGAGACTCGTGAACCTGGCGTAAGGAGTCCGGAAGGATTATTATTCAAGGGCTGGATGCTTGAAGGGGATACTTCCGTTATATATGATAATTATTATGGTGAAGAAGACGAAGTAGAGGAAGGATATAGTGATCTTTATACGTATAAGCCTACATCAGATGTTACATTTGTAGCAGTATATGGAAAACGTATTAATGTAACTTATGAATCAGAATACGGATACATTTATGGTGAAAAAGATTCCACTATTCATAAAGAAACCTTAAGAGAAGGAGAGAGTTTAGAAAACTGTCCAAGAGTATATGGAAGACCCGGATATAGATTTAAAGGCTGGCAGATAGAGGGAGACAGCTCAGGTAAACTTTATGATGAGTATTATTACGATGATGAAGACGAAGAGTATTTACCGGAGGGCTGCCTGTATATTGGATCACTCGTGTTAAATGATGACACTAAATTTGTAGCTGTCTGGGAAGAAGACAGCAGCTATTTGGGTAGATGTTATTATGATTATGATTTTAATGGTGGAGTTACTCTTTGGGGAGAATATGAAACTGAAGATGTTCAGTCTGCCGATATTGGATTTGGTTTAGAACTTGATGATTTTTATTTAACTAAAGAAGGATTTACCTTCCTTGGCTGGACTGTAGAAGGAGATGAAAAGGTTTATAAACCGGGTGACATTTATAAACTTACCGGAGATGTTATATTTATCGCCAAATGGTTAGATAATAGTGCCCAGATCGATGAGCAGGCAGAAGCTGAAGCATCAGTAGTCAGAACACTGATAAATAATATTCCGGAAAATGTAACGCTTGACGATCAGTTAACTGTTGAAGCTGCAAGGGAAGCTTACGATTCGCTTTCTAAACTGGCAAAATCAAAGATAAGTAGTGCTGATTATAATAAACTTACAGATGCTGAAGAAACCATAGCTGAACTGATAGAAGAGGCTGAGGCAGATGCACAGGCAGAAACAGAGGCTTCTCAGGTAAGATCACTCATCAATTCTATCCCTGCTACTATAACTCTTGAGGATGAGGAAACAATAAATGAAGCATTAGAAGCATATAATTCATTATCTGACCTGGCAAAGGCTAAGATTTCAGAATCAGATTATCAAAAATTAACTGATGCAGAAACTATGATATCCAGACTCAAGGAAGAAGATACTGCGGCTGAAAACAGTGCTGCCGATGTACGTAATAAGATTTCGGAAATTCCTGAAGAAGTTACACTGGAAAATGAGGAATTAATTACAAGTATAAGAAGTGCATATAATGGATTAACTGATCTTGCTAAATCAAAAATCAGTAAAGATGACAAGCAAAAGCTTATATCTGCTGAATATACCATAGCAAATCTAAAAGCATCAGAAGAAGAACAAAAGCAGGCACAGAATGATGCAAATGAGGTTATTGGACTCATCGATTCTATTCCGGATACCATATCATTAGATGATGAGATAGAAGGAAAGATTACAAGTGCAAGAAATGCATTTGATTCACTTTCTGATCTGGCTAAATCAAAGATATCTGATACTGTTTTAGATAAGCTTACTAATGCTGAAACTACATTTGCACAGCTTAAAAAAGCAGCTGAAGAAGAAGCGGCTGCAAATGCACAGGCTGAGGAAGATGCTCAGACAGTAGCCGGTTTGATTGAAGCAATAGGCGAAGTTACACTTGAAAGTGAAAATGATATCAATGCTGCACGTATTAAATATAATGCTCTTTCAGACCTTGCAAAGGAAAAACTCGGTGAGGATGCATATGATGCACTTGTTGCAGCAGAGGACAGACTTGCAGAACTTAAGAAAGAAAAGGCTCAGGAAGAGGCTGATGCAATAGAAAAAGAAAAGGAAGCTATTAAAAATGCTGCCAAGGTTGAGTCTTTAATAAATGCTATAAGTGATAACATTTCACTTGATGATGAAAATGCAATCAATACAGCAAAGGCTGCTTATGACGAGCTTGATGAGCTGGCTAAATCAGAACTGAAGAGTAAATCGGTTGAAAAACTAAGTTCAGCTGTTTCAAAGCTTGATACTCTCAAAAAAGAAGAGGCAAGAAAAGCCGAAGAAGCCCGTAAGGCGGAAGAGGCAAGAAAGGCTGAGGAAGCCCGTAAGGCTGAGGAAGCTAAGAAGAATGCAGATAAAGACAAAAACATTAAACCTGCAGGCGTTAAGATTAAAAAGCTTAAAAAAGGTAAGAAGAGTATAAAGGTAACCTGGAAGAAGAATACAAAAGATATAACCGGTTATCAGATTCAGTATTGCACAAACAAGAAATTCAAAAAGGGCGCGAAGCTTGTAACAATCAAAAATAACAAGACTTCATCAAGGCTCATTAAGAAGCTTAAATCAAAGAAGAAGTACTTTGTAAGAATCAGAACCTTCAAGGTTGTAAACGGAACAAAGTATTATTCATCCTGGTCAAAAGCCAAGAGCGTAAAAACTAAATAAGATTAGTGCCAGGGGTCATGCAACCCATTGGGGTCAGACCCCGATGGGTTAACCCAAAGGGGTCTGACCCCAATGGGTTAGAAAGAGTATCGAGAGGGGGTGTGATATGCTTTTAGATTTACTTAGTATTAATTGGAGAGGGGCTGCAGTTATTGAAGTGTTTTTCATTCTGGGCCTGTGGAAGATATTTGTTAAGTGTGAGAAGAAGGGCTGGTGGGCTCTTATTCCTGGCTTCAGGGAGTTTCAGCTGGCCAAGTGTGTGGACCGCGAGGATGATGGCGGAAAGTTTTGCGTTGTTTCAGTTCTTTTTTATATTTCGTATATTGCTAATCGGCTGGCTGTCGGTGAGGATGGAATGTACAATGTTGGCATTATGTTTCAGCTGATTCTTCTCATTGCCATTTCCACTTTCGTTATTGCCCAGTTCGTTTATACCATAAGAATTTTCATCGGCCTTTTCGAACTTTTCGGCGTAAGCAAGAAATGGCTTTGGCTTTATTTCCTGTTGGGAAAACCTGTGCCACTCTTAATTCTTGGATTCTCAAAGAAATATCGTCCATCCGTTATTTACATCACGGATAAAAATAAGTTAGGTGCTGCAGTTTCCGGTGTAAATGTAACAGCCATGGAAGAGGGCCTTACAGTGAATATCCAGGAGAGGACGGCAGGTAATCTGTTTAAGAAGAAAACTCTTCTGAAGGATATCCATCTGAACATCGAACCGGGACATATGGTTCTGCTGCTGGGTGGATCAGGTGCCGGAAAAACTACATTTCTAAATGCTGTTAACGGATATGAGAAGGCGAAGGCTGATATAATCCTGAATGGGACAAATGTATATAAAGAATATAATAAGATGAAGTATAGAGTAGGCTTTGTACCACAGATGGACCTCATGAGGGGCAACGACGGCGTTGATGTTACCCTTCGTGATGCTGCAAAGCTCAGGCTTCCATCAAAGATGCCTAAAGAAAAGAGGAACAAGCGTATCGATGAGACTCTTGATTTCTTTGGCCTTGAGCCTGTGAAGGACAGGCTTTGCGACAAGCTTTCCGGAGGACAGAGGAAGAGACTGTCTATTGCTATGGAATACATTTCCAACCCTGATCTATTCATTTTGGATGAACCTGATTCCGGTCTGGACGGAGTTATGGCCCGTGAACTGATGGAAGGCCTCAGGAAGATTGCGGATGAGGGCAAGATTATTATCGTAATCACCCATTCTCCTGACAGAGTTCTGGATCTTTTCGATGACGTAATCGTGCTGGCAAAGGATTCCCTGCTCACCGGTCGTCTTGCTTATTACGGACCTGTTGAGGAGGCGAAGAAATTCTTCGAGAGAGATTCCATGGAGAAGGTGGTGCTCCGCGTGAACCGTAAGGAAGAAGGCGGAGAAGGACTTGCCGATAGTTTTATCGAGAAATATGTGGAGGTGTGCAATGGATAATATTGAGAGCAAAGTGTTATCAACCAGATACCGCGGCCGTTTTGCGCAGATTCCCATCTATCTTGGCAAATTCTTCCGCATGTTTGTTTACCAGAGCGACTGGAAGGTTATCCCTATGGCGGCTTTCCTGGCAGCGCTCATTTCAATGGTTGTAAAAAAGAACTTTTTTGTAAATATGGAAGGAACCACCAGAGGCGCATTTGCCATTACCTGTGTGGCTCTTTGGAACGGACTTTTCAATTCCGTTCAGGTAGTTTGTCGTGAGAGAAATGTAATCAAACGTGAGCATCGTTCAGGTATGCATATCAGCTCGTATATAGTTTCTCATACTATTTACCAGGCGTGTCTTTGCATGATCCAGTCTCTGGTTATGGTTACGATTTTCCTTTATACCGGCGTGAAGTTTCCGACTTCCGGAACAGTTACCGGGTTCTTCCTGGCAGACTTTTTGATAACTCTGTTTTTGATTACATTTGCCGCAGATATGCTGGCACTGTTCGTGTCCTGCGTCGTTAAGAATACAACCGCAGCCATGACAGTAATGCCAATGATCCTCATGGTTCAGCTGATTTTCTCCGGCGGATTCTTTACAGTTCCGGACAACGTTCAGTTCGTAAAAGGATTCATGATTTCAAACTATGGAATGTCGGCCATCTGCTCAGAAGCAGGTTATAACGAGCTGCCATCCACCACAGCCTGGAATCTTCTTAAAAAGATTTCAAAACAGGAAGATGCGGATCCAAGCCTTAAAATGATGGTTGAACAGATGAAAGCAAACGGCGACGACAAGAAGATGGGCTACGAACTTGCAAAGTCCAACTACAACGAAAGGTACGAGAATACTGTATTTAACATCGAGTTGAACTGGATTATCATATCCTTACTGGCCACCATATCCATAGTCGCCTCCATAGTCGTCCTGGAATTCATCGATAAAGACCGACGGTAAACGCAATCAACCCATTGGGGTCAGACCCCGATGGGTTAACCCAAAGGGGTCTGACCCCAATGGGTTA
>JAILMQ010000106.1 GCA_024692605.1 Eubacterium sp. | reverse complement strand
ATTCTTATAGATGTACAAATAATAGGAAGCAGTCTGGTAGAAAATGTGATTTTAGCAGACAGTATAACCAGAAGAGAGTGGATGATGCTGTTTATGAAATCGTTACAAAGCTTTATATGCTCCCGGAGTTTAAAGAATATTTAAGAAGAGCATTAGGTGATGACAAGTCGGTAGAACAGTTGTCGAAGGAGTTATTGTCACTGAAAAAGAATTATCATCATATGGTTCAGCAAAAAGATAAGCTCGGATCTGAAATGGATAATCTTGATATTATGAGCGAAAGCTATGATGAAGAGTATCAGAGACTGATGAATATGCTTGATACAAAATATGATGAAATTGATTCTGTTAATGAAGAAATCAGAATAAAAGAAAAGCAACTTGAAAATACTAAAAAGGGTGTATATTCCAGTGAACAGATAAATGATTATCTGAAAAGCATTCCTCAGTTATTTGATAAAATGACAGATGCAGAAAAGAAAGAAATGTATAAAGGATTGATAGATAGGATAGAATTGATCCCTGAAAAAAGAAACGATGGAAGACTAATAAAGAGTATTACTTTCAGATTTCCGGTATCCTACGAGGAAAGAAGTAATGGTAGTAAAACTGATAGGATTATAACATATCAGATAAATTGCATTGAGGGTGCAATAACGAGTTCTGAAGTAAAACCTACATATGCAAAAATCAGAGAGTATATATTTGACAAGTATGGAGTTAAGGTTTCATATCTTAATATAGCTCAGATGAAGAAGAAATATGGTATAGACACTGGAACAAATTACAATATATCAAAAAAGGAAAATTATAAATCACCGAAGTGTACGGCTGAAAAAGAGAAAATACTTTTTGACACATTTAAGTATTTTAAGATGATTGATGAAAACGCTGAATATATAGAAGGGAATGATGAAGCATGAGTAAAAAGAAAACAGTAAAGTGTTATATATATCTTCGTGTATCAACTTCAATGCAGGTTGAAGGGTATAGCTTAGATGCTCAAAGGGAACGACTTCAAAAGTTTGCAGAATTTCAGAATATAGAGATAGTCCGGGAATACTGTGATGCAGGAAAATCTGGAAAGAGTGTTGAAGGCAGACCTGAATTTACTCGCATGTTGAAAGATATAGAGAAGGGACGAGATGATATTGATTACATTTTAGTCTTCAAACTGTCAAGGTTTGGAAGGAATGCTGCGGATGTTCTTCAGTCTCTTCAGTTTATTCAGGATTATAATGTAAATCTTGTTTGTGTTGAAGATGGAATAGATTCTTCTAAGGATTCAGGTAAGCTTACGATTACTGTACTATCAGCAGTTGCTGAAATAGAAAGAGAAAATATCCTGGTTCAAACAATGGAAGGAAGAAGACAAAAGGCAAGAGAGGGAAAATGGAATGGTGGAATACCACCATATGGTTATGACCTTGATTCAAAAGAAAGTAAACTTGTAATAAATGAAAAGGAAGCAGAGCAGGTAAAGATAATATTTGATAAGTTTATTCATACAGATATGGGGGCAGATTCTATAGCAAAATATCTTAATACTCATGGGTATGAAAAAGGCAAAAAAAGAGATTCGGATCTCAATTATTTTACAAGGCCAATAATAGTTAAAATCCTGGACAATCCGGTGTATATTGGGAAAATAACATATGGGAAACGTAAAACAGAAAAAGTCAAGGGTACCAGAAATCAGTATAAAAAGGTTGATACGGACGATTATATGATGGTGGATGGGCTTCATGATGCTATTATTGATATGGAAACCTGGGAGCAGGCGAGATATAAAAGAAAGATAACTGGAGTAAAGTGGAATAAAACACATAGTCTTGAACATGAACATCTTCTCACCGGTATCATTAAGTGCCCTGTGTGTGGTGGCAATCTTACAGGAACGGTAAGACGTCGTAAAAACAAGGATTCATACAAGGATGATTTTTACTACAGATGCCTTCATAGAAGGAAGATTGATGAAGAGCATTTCTGTGATTTCAGACTATCTATAAATCAAGATGAACTGAATAATGAAGTCAAGGAAGTGATAACACTTATATTAAATGATACAGGCTGCAAAGCATTTATAAAAGAAAAGCTGAAAGAAAAGGTCAATGTGGATAGTCTGGAAAAGGAAAGAGAGCAGCTTAAGAAACAACTTACACAGGTTAATGGTGCTAAGAAGAAACTTTTAGATATGATAGAAAAGCTTGATGTTACAGATAAACATTATGACAGTAAGTATTCAGATAT
>JAILMQ010000087.1 GCA_024692605.1 Eubacterium sp. | reverse complement strand
GAGAACCGAACATAAGAAGTACGTCAGCTCCTGACTTAACAACCTTACAATCGATGAAGTGCATAGGTGGCATACCCATGAATCCGGCAACGAAGAGGTTACATGGATGATCATAAAGGTTCTGAGGTGTATCAACCTGCTGGATGATACCATCCTTCATAACTACGATACGAGTACCAAGTGTCATAGCCTCTGTCTGGTCGTGTGTAACGTAAATGATAGTTGTCTGAAGTCTCTGATGAAGTTTTGAGATCTCAACACGCATCTGAACACGAAGCTTAGCATCCAGGTTTGAAAGAGGCTCGTCCATAAGGAATACCTTTGGCTCACGAACGATAGCACGTCCCATAGCAACTCTCTGTCTCTGACCTCCTGAAAGAGCCTTTGGCTTACGATCAAGAAGGTGCTCGATTTCAAGAATCTTTGCAGCTTCATGAACCTGCTTATCAATCTTCTCCTTTGGAACCTTTCTAAGCTTAAGACCGAATGCCATGTTGTCATAAACTGACATATGTGGATACAGAGCGTAGTTCTGGAATACCATCGCAATATCTCTGTCCTTTGGCTCGATGTCGTTACAAAGCTTATCTCCGATCCAAAGCTCACCAGAACTGATATCCTCAAGTCCGGCAATCATTCGAAGAGTTGTAGACTTACCACATCCTGAAGGACCAACGAAGATTATGAACTCCTTATCTGCGATATCAAGATTGAAGTCCTTAACAGCGTTAAATCCATTAGGGTAAATCTTATAAATGTTCTTTAATTGTAATCCTGCCATTTGTTTATCCTCCTAATAGCAATAGCACTTTTTTAGTTCGTTCATAAAACTTTTACTATAATATAACTTTTTCCCAAAATAGACTATGTATTTCTTGCATAAATAATTCGAAAAAGTTTTGGTCAAATTGCATATTGATTTTTATTTTCTATTAAATTTCAACAAAAAAGGCGATTATAAATCGCCTTTTTCCTTGTTTGTTTGTTATTTTTATACCAAATATATTACAAAACTATTAAGTATTGTAACACTATTGAGATACTATATTATCAGCGTTTCCTATGATAAACACTGCCTTTACGCCATCTGAAGGCGCATCCATGGCAATCTCCCCAGGTGGAAGTGATTCCATCTTGGCATTTGGTAAATATTGCTGAAGGTTTCCGCCTGTTCCCTCCTCAGCAACTACTATCTTGGATGTCTCCATGACACCATTCAGATAATTACCTGTCTGGACATTCTTGAAGCCCTCTGCTTCCAGTTTTTCCTTCCAGGCCTTAGCAAGACCAACGGCCTCAGTTGCATTTAATACAACTATACTGTCTTCAAAACCGATTTCCGTTGTTCCGGAGCCGTCCTGACCTTCAGAATCTTCTCCAAAGAGAAGCTCATCATCTGTAGCATCATTTGTAGATGCCATCATCAACTCGTCCTCCTGAGTATCTTCAAAGGCTGAATCATCACCTTTTGTTTCAACCTTGGTATTCTTCTGTGAAATAATCTGTTTTATGAGATATGCCCCCATAGCAAGAATTACAAGACCTAAGATAATTACAATTGCTTTCAAAAAAAACGAGAAAAAAATACCCGCTGTACTACTTTTTTTATTCTTGGCCATTTTCTTACTCACCTCCTGTCTCAACTTAAAAAAGTATATCAAAACAATGCAGATATTTCAAGATTCTTTTACTTCTGCTTGTCTCTGTTAATAAGCCAGATACTGTGCTATACTTACAGTAATATATTAAATGCGGGAGGCTTATATGAAATCTATTTTAATAACGGGAGCATCCCGAGGTGTCGGAAGGGCACTTGCCGTAAAATGTGCCGGCTCCGGAGCCTTTAATAAGATTATTATTAATTGCAGACAAAACGAGGCCGAACTGAACAAAACAGCTGCTTTAATCGCTGAAGTCTGTGATGTTCAGTGCATCAGATCCATAGGTGATGTTGGGAATCCTGACTATGTAAGGTCACTCAGAGAGCTCTGTGGCCCTGTAAATGTACTTATTAATAATGCCGCAATATCCCTTACAGGTCTTCTGATCGATATGACCGACTCTGAGTGGAATGATATCATTTCCACAAATATCACTTCATTATTTAATACCTGTCATACATTTGCCCCTGATATGATACGTCAGGGAGAAGGTCACATCATCAATGTATCCTCAGTATGGGGGCTGAGGGGAGCATCCTGTGAAGTGGCCTACAGTACCACCAAGGGTGCTGTAAATGCATTTACCATGGCTCTTGCAAAGGAACTGGCTCCAAGCCACGTTCAGGTTAATGCAGTAGCCCTGGGAATCGTGGATACCGAGATGAACAGCCACCTTTCAGAAGAGGAGTTAAGCGAGATCAGGGAGGATATTCCGGCGGGTTACATCGCAACTGCTTCGGAAGCAGCGGAATTTATATATAAGATGATTGATATGCCAAAATACCTTACCGGGGAAGTCATCAAGTTCGACGGTGGCTGGCAGTAATAATCACATATAACAAAGGAGAGGGATTATGGGAGATGTTTATGTAGAGTTCTTTTCAGATGAAGCTTTGGAAAATGTAATGTGTCTTCTTCAATACAAACCAGAAAAGGTCATCTATCTGGGTTACAAGGTAACAATGGTAACAAGGAAGATCAATAGTCTGACGGATTTTGCCGCTCTTAAATCACCGGATACAATACTGGAGTTTATTGAAGTCCCCAGAGATGATCTGGAGGGATGTATAGAAATTCTGGATAAAATATCCGAAGAATATCCGGAAGCCTTCTACGAGCTGACCGGCGGTGGCGAGATGACTCTTATCGCCTTCGGTTTCCTAAGCGCAAAAAAGAAGATGAAAACTCTACGAATAGATCCATATACCGGAATGGAAATAAATATGCTGCCGGACTTAAGTCCTACTCAGCATAAAGATAATATCAGTATATCCGTTAAGGAGAATATCATACTTCATGGTGGTTCTCTGACACGCCAGACAGGCAGTTATTCCACCTGGAATTTCACAACTGCCTTCAAAGAGGATATACGTACCATATGGGATATTGCAAAAAAACTGGAACACAGATGGAACAAATACTGTGCAGTCATAGAAGATGTAATAAAAGCTAACCCCTGCGATGATTCAGGTTACTATACTCTTCCGAAATCCTCGCTTGGAGAAGCAGGGAATCTTTTTATCAGATTAAATGAACAGGGAATGCTTAAGAACTTCCATCAGGACAATAAAAGACTCCGTTTCAGATTCAAAAATAATTCCATCAAGCATATAGTCACCAAGACCGGAAATATACTTGAACTACATATTTATGAGGTAGCCTCCAGAGCTCCGGAGGTATTTACAGATGAAATAATCGGAGCAATGATCGACTGGAATGCGGATAAAAACGAAAGCGAGAAAAAAATCTACGCATCCAATTATGAAAAATATATGCACGCCACTTATGAAACGCTCAACGAAATAGATGTGGTGCTTATGAAGAGCTGTGCGCCGATATTTATATCCTGCAAAAGCGGAAAGGCCAGCAGCAACTCCCTTCACGAACTGGAAACAGTTACCAGAAGATTCGGTGGCAAATACGCCAGCAAAGCTCTGGCAATGGCTCTTCCATGTGATGCTTCCAGCAGTGGTACCTCTTTCTTTAAGCAGCGCGCCAAGGAAATGCACATCTGGGTCATCGATAATATATATCATATGACAGATGAACAGCTGCTTAACAGGCTAGTAAAGCTGCAGCCATAAAAAATACCAGCACATTATGTGCTGGTATCAAACTGTAGACAAAGCCGGTTGCGAAACGAAGTTTTCGCAACCGATTTTTCTGTTTTGGACTATGTCGCAGCAAATCCGAACGAAAAAGAGTTAAATGGAGTGCCTATTATCCCCTTTCTTTGAAGCATTTTTGCAAGT
>JAILMQ010000049.1 GCA_024692605.1 Eubacterium sp. | reverse complement strand
GATCGCAATACTTGATGTAGGTTCCAAAGAAGGACTGCCATTCGTTTACAAAGGTAAAAAGTGTTACACCTTTGAAATCAGATACGCACTTGAACATTTCGAAACGGCTAAAGAAGCAGGTGAATATTTAGTAGGAGAAAGCGGAGACTTTACATGGTGTAATAATCTTCTATGCACTGACGAAAAGGATGCGTTCTGCTGTGAGAATGCAACTAAAGAAGTTGCAGCTACCGGAAAGGCAAAGTCAGTTCTCAGAACTAAAGACTCAGAACTTATGGAAGGTCTCGAGTGGGATACACCGGATGCACTTTGCATAGTTAATACATTTGCCACAAAGGGTAATCAGGATACCTTTACCGGAGAGGAGTTTAATATAACCCGTTTTGTAAAGTACAATAAATGGGTGGGAGAGAAGGATAGGTTTTCCATAGCAGATGCAAAGGGACTTCTGGCAAAAGAGATGGTTGATCAATACATAGTTTCAAATGTACATAACAGTGGAAATGTACATACCGTAATAGTTGATTACGATACCGGAAAGATTCATGTTTCATTTACAAAGGGCGATTGCCCGGAAGATATTCCAAGATTTTTAGAAGTTGGAAATTACTACCAAAGAAAGCAGTAAAGTGTTATCATATTTTGTATAAGTAAAGATGTGTTCATTTTAGCTTAGGAGATAGCTATGACAGATATTCTTGTGATTGAAGATAATGAAGAATTAGGTAAGCTTATCAGTGATTTCCTTAGCCGCGAGGGTTACTTGGTTGAATGGAAAACAAATGCTGAGGAAGGACTGGAGCTGGTAAAGACAGCAGCTTTCAAGCTGCTGCTTCTTGACGTTATGCTTCCGGGAATGGATGGATATGAGGCACTTCAGAAAATCAGACGTGATCAGAGAATCCCTGTTCTTATGATGAGTGCCCGTACCGATGATCAGAGCAAGATTCTGGGTCTCGAGCTGGGAGCGGATGACTATATAGATAAACCCTTTTCTGTTGAAGTTCTGGGCTTTAAGATAAAGGCTCTTATGCGTCGGGCTTACGACATGGCTGAGGATAGACAGCTTCTTACATATGACAGGATTACTATGGATGTGACAACAAGAACTGTTTATAAGGATGGTAAGGAAGTATCGATTACAGGTAAAGAGTTTGATCTGCTGGAATACATGATGCGTCATCCTGAGCAGGTTATAAAAAAAGAGCAACTCTTCGATGAGGTTTGGGGCTATGATTGCTTCAGTGAGCAGGGCAGTCTTAATGTACATATCAGATGGCTCAGGGAAAAGCTTGAAGATGATCCAAAGAATCCTGCACTTATTCAGACTGTATGGAGAGTTGGATATAGATTTGGAGGCACTAAGTAATGAAAAAGTTAGCAAAACTTTATATATTCATAGTGCTTCTTTTTGCAGTTCTTTTTGTGACATCAAATCTTGTCTTTGCCTCATATATTAAAAAGAATAATGAAGCAAACAATATTCTTATGAATCGTGCTTTAGCCGGAATACGTGAGAAGTACAAAGTGAGTATTGACCAGATAAGTGATAGTAATTCTATATCAGGTGCAGCTATTCAAAAAATCATAGATTCGTATATGGAAGAAAATAAAGCTGCCTTTAAGAAAGAATATGGAAAACAGGCACTGCCAAGTGAAGTCGTATATATATCAACAAGTCATAAGAGTGACGCGGAAGATATAACCCTTGTTAACAGGGACAGTGGCAGGGAAAAGGTATGGTCATTTTATGGGGGTGACGATGATACCCTGATAGGATTTGTTGTATTCAGATATACGGATGAAAGAACAAAGTTTTTTCAACTGCTTCTGAATATATGTCTTGCAATTACATTTCTCACCATTATTTTTATCTGTATATACATCAGTAGAACTGTTCTTCAACCCTTCGAAAAACTGTCCGATTATCCTGAAAAACTCTCAAAAAATGAGATAACTGAAAAACTTCCCGAAACAAAAAACAGGATGTTTGGTAAGTTTATCTGGGGCATAAATATGCTCAGTGATAATATAAAGAATAAGCAGAAAAAGGTTGATGAACTGAGTCGGGATCAGATGACCATGCTTACTACCATGGCTCATGGTATTAAAACACCTGTCGCCAATATAAAGCTTTATGCAGATGCCATCAGCACCGGTCTATACCAGGAGAATGGAGAGGTTAATAAAAGCGACGCAGAGATAGCAGGTAAGATCAGTAAGAATGCTGACGATATAACTGATATTGTAAAGGATCTGATTGATAAAGCTTCCGGTACGGTGGTTGATTTTGAACCTGATATCCAGCCGTTTTATATGAAAGAACTGTTGGATTTTCTCGAAGAAGAATATAGTAACAGACTTAATGTACTGAATATTCCTTATACTTTTGATATGAACCATAATGCAATGGTTAAAAGTGATAAGAGTGGTATCTGCAGGATTCTTTCTCAGATTATGGACAATGCTATTAAGTATGGCAGCGGAGAAGGGATAAATGTTAATCTGAATAAAGAAGAAGATGGATATTATTTTGTTATAAGGAATAAAGGGGATGTTCTTAGTGAAAAAGAATTACCATATATTTTCAACAGCTTCTGGCGGGGGTCAAATGCTGAAAAAACAAATGGTAATGGAATAGGCCTGTTTGAATCCAGAAAAATAGCCAAGAGTCTTTATGGAGACGTTTACGTTAAGGCAAATGAAAAAGAAATGGAATTCGATATATTTATTCCGGATTCGAAACAGTAATTATTTTTTTCTATATTTAAAAATATAAATAATAACTATTATTATTGCGAATATAATTCCAATTGGGTAAGCGATAGTGTTGCTCAGCTGTAATCCTTCGTCAGCCATAAGTAGATATGTCATGCTGACGGCACACATAGATACTCCCGGAATAGCAGTTATCAGACTATAATACTTATGACGTGCATTTTTAATAAGGTAAGAAGTTGCAACACACAAACTGAATGCCGCCAGGGTCTGATTACACCAGGAGAAATATCTCCACAAAACATTAAAATTAAGGTTAGTAAGAATTGCACCAATAGAGAGTAGTGGGATAGTGATGATCAGACGATTCTTTATGGACTTCTGATCCAGCTTAGTTATCTCGCTAAGGATAAGCCTTGCACTTCTGAATGCCGTATCTCCTGATGTTATAGGACATACTACAACTCCAATAATAGCAAGTATTCCACCTACGGTTCCCAGCATTCCGGTGGATATATCATATACTACGCCGGACTGTCCTAAGTCAGATAAGGAATTATTTAAAATCTCGGTAGTCCCATAGAAGGCAACTCCTGCAGCTGCCCAGACAAGGGCTATTACAGACTCTGTAATCATAGCGCCATAGAAGACTTTTTTACCAACCTTTTCTGAGGTGATACATTTGGATATCATAGGAGACTGGGTGGCGTGAAAGCCGGATATAGCACCGCAGGCAACTGTGATAAACATATATGGCCATACAGGAAGCCCTTCAGGATGAAGATTGGTCAAGGTGACTTCAGGAATCTTATAGCCTCCAATTATAATTCCCCCGATAATAAATATTGCCATCGTTATAAGGATGATGCCAAATACAGGGTAAAGCTTTCCGATGATCTTATCGATAGGCAGTAAAGTAGCAAGAACATAATATATCAGTATAACTACTATCCAGAACTTAATATTCAGGAACTTAGGAGTAAGGTTTGCTATAAGTGCAGCCGGACTGTTTACAAATACAGTTCCGGTAAGAACCAGTAGAAGAATAGAGAATATGCGCATCAGCCACATCGGAAATTTTCCAAGATATATGCCGGATAATTCGGCTATGGACTTTCCTTCATTTCGTTCTGAAATCATCCCCACCATATAATCATGAACTGCACCACCAAGAATGGCACCGAAGACAATCCAGAGAAAAACTATAGGACCAAAGCAGGCTCCCATAAGTGCACCAAATATAGGACCGGTACCCGCAATGTTCAGAAGCTGTATTAGAAAAGCTTTCCATGTTTTAAGTGGGACGAAGTCCACTCCATCATTTAAAGTTTCAGCAGGTGTTTTTCTGTCATCAGGATTGAAGAGTTTATCTGTAAAACGGCCATATGTAATAAAGCCGATAATTAAAACTATAAATGATATAATCAGAGAAATCATAAGTGGCCTCCTGGATATACAATATACCAGGATTATAACACTTTAAAGCTTATAAGAAAATATCTTACATTGACCTGAATATTATATACTAGTATAGTATAATTAAGAATAGGAATGGATTATTTACTCTTAATAAAGGAGACAAGATAATATATGAAGTATACTCATAAGATAAAAAAATTATTTATAAATGCAGGTCTGGAAAAAGAAGAGTACCGCAAAATGATTCCTATAATTAGTGAAGCGAATATGCTACTGCTTAGTGTGTTTTCCCAACTTGCTGTTGTAATGTTTATTTTGCTATTTGTTGCCAGCTTTTTTTCTGCAGGCTTTGCTTCAGTAAATACTGATACATATCTTACCTTTGCAATAATTATGCTGGGTATCCTTTTGTGTGCTCGTTTTCTTTTGCCAAAGAAGCTGGGGTTAGTGATGGTATTTGTATAAGTTATTTAGGTGATTATGCATATTTAAATGATGATGACGCTAAATACATAAGATCCCTGATAAATTATTAATTAAGTAGGAGAAAAAAATGAAAAAGACA
This sequence comes from Eubacterium sp., assembly GCA_024692605.1. Classification (GTDB taxonomy): domain Bacteria; phylum Bacillota; class Clostridia; order Lachnospirales; family Lachnospiraceae; genus Eubacterium_Q. The sequence continues at coordinate 8,511 of JAILMQ010000049.1, read as the reverse complement.
CTTATTGTAGTTGATATGCAGAAGGACTTTGTGGACGGAAGTCTTGGCACAAAGGAAGCTGTAGGAATTCTGGAAAATGTAAAGAATAAGATTGAGGAGTATAGGAGAAATGGTGATGAGATTATATTCACCAGAGATACTCATCAGGAAAACTATATGTCTACAAATGAGGGAAAGCATCTTCCGGTTATACATTGTATAGAAGGAACTCCCGGATGGGAAATCTATGAGGGCCTCTATGTCGATGGGGCAGAGGTAGTAAATAAGCCAAGTTTTGGATACACCGGATGGAACAAGTATTCCTTTGAGGAAGTAGAATTAATAGGACTATGTACTGATATATGTGTTATATCCAATGCACTTATTATCAAGGCTCTCTTTCCGGAAATCAGAGTGAGCATTGATTCAAACTGCTGTGCAGGTGTAACACCGGAAAAGCATGAGGCTGCCCTTGAAACAATGAGAAGCTGTCAAGTGGAAGTGAGTTAAGAAGCAGGACAGCTATGCCCCTGCTTCTTTTGTTATAGTACTTGAAACGGAGGTTCTGTCATGATAGATAAGAAAAATGTTTGTTATTGCATAAAACATATGATGATCGTTATGCTGCTGGCATGTGTTTTATTGAGCATAAAAGATACTACTATAGATGTAAATGCAGCATCAGACGGCTCGCTTGAGGTTACAAGTTTTCCTGTGGCCTATACACCTGAGGGTTCATATATAGATTTAGCTGTGAAGGTAAAGAATAAAACTGCAAGGGCTGTGACAGGGGTATCTATAATTGACAGTACTGAAATAACCAATCCGAAAGGAAAGTTATGGACACCTTATGAGTTTCAGTATTCACATCATTCGGAGAAATGTCCTGAACCGGTCAATGCTACAAAGGATGATAAAGGCTATACTATAGCTGCGGGAAAAACGGCTACATTTTATATCCGTGTTTTTAATAACCCGGGTAGAGGTATAGGAACATATACAGACTATGTGCAGTTCGGAAGAAAGGTAATAGATCTTGTATATGATTATGACCCTGAAGAAGGAGTTACCAGAGTTTATTATAAAACAACCATCGAGGCAGAGTTTACAGACCGGATATCTGTAAAGAACATTGTTTATGAACCTACTAATACAAAGCTTACTTTAGGTACAAGTACTAATCATGGAGTGGATATTACTCCATTTGGCAGTGTGATAGACTTTGGAACTATAAATCTTGCAACTGCCGGAAGCGGCACTCTGAAACAGACAAAATTATTTTATGGGAAAAACACAAGTCCTACGGGAAATGACGAACATGGTAATAACAGAAATATTAAAGTAGAAATGGATATAAACACGAATGAGGACTCCAGGTATGAGGATTTTTGTTTCGATTTTGATGACAACCTCATGAGTGGAATGAAATGGGATGCTCTTGAACCGGCAACAGAAAGCTCATTCTCCACGATAGATGGAACTCTTATTCTTGATGCTACAGAATATATTGCAGGTACTTACAATACTAACCTTATGATTAAAACCATTCCCTATGGGGTTAGTGTGAATGGTAGTAAAACCAATACAGAAGGTATGCATACAATACCGGTAAAGGTTACGCTTACAGGTGTTAACCCCAGACTTCCTGCCAGAGTAAATGGTGTTGTGGCTCAGCCTGGTAATAATCAGGTGGAGCTTACCTGGACTGCTCCAAAGGAAGGCCTGGATTATAGGATTTTCAGACGAGAAGGAACAGAAACTGCAACGGATCCTGACAAATGGACTATCAGTAACTGGGATAAATATGAAGAACTGAATGTATATAGAATTGAAGCAAAGAGTGATGGGAGTTACATATTTGTTGATGGAACGGCAGAAAATGGAAAAACATATACGTATACGTTAATAGCCGGTGAACCATTTAAAGGCTATGCATCAAAACCTGTTTCCGCAACTCCCAAGAGTTCATATATTTCAAGACTCCAGTGCCCTGAAGATATTTACGGAAATGAGATGGTAGGCGGAGTAGAGCTTGAGTGGGAAATGAATGAAAACTATGGTGGTTCCTCGTCTAATGGTGAATCCATGGTAGATCATTTTAATGTTTACCGGGATAATGTTCTGGTGGCTCAGGTTAGTCAGAATGCAGTGCAGGATGAATGTTATTTCGGACAGATAGAGGATGATGAGGGGAACTATACATACGGAGTAAAAAGTCATGATTATTACTGGAAGGTTTTTATAGAAACGCCGGTTTTGATAAAGGATTACACATTTTCAGTGTCAGCGGTTTCCAAGTCCGGACTGGAAGGCTATATGTCAGAAAGAATTCTATGCAAGGGATTTTCGGATGCCCCGATTATAGTATCCCATAGTGCATATACATCTTCCGTTTATCTGGACGATGATAAGGAGATTTATAAACCTGCTATTTCTGCCAGCTTTAAGTATGAAGCCTACGGCGATAATATAGACTATATGACAGTCTGGAGAAAGGAAGGAACAGGAGCCCCTAATACATCATCTCAACCATATAAACCTGCTGAAATCGATGAAACAACATTTTACGATTCAGATGTAACAAAAGGAAAAACCTATACATATACTGTCCGAATTACAGATATACTTGGAAATCACAGTAACTTCTACACATTTACTGTAATCGTGGATTATAACAAAACCTATGCTTCACCTGATGCAACCTATAAGGTAGTTGATGGAAATACAGTTGAAATAGGCTTTTATGGGGATGAATATTACGACAATGATTTGGATAAGACTGTTTACTATGGAACATGCAAGCTCTATAGAAATGGTACTCTTCTGAAAACATTTTCAGGCAAGGATTACTATACCTATGAGGATACTCTGACTGCCGATGGAAGATATACATATAGAGTGGATAAAATAGTAGATGGTATGACCATAAGGGACAGGGAATATATATACGACAGAGATACCTCTATAGTAGATGACAGCTTATTTACAAAAACTCCCGGAACTCCGAATCTGCAGGCAAGGATTTCTGATGGGAAGATTGTTCTTACCTGGACCAAGTCCTCAAAAGGTGGAGAACCTGAGGGTTACCATATATACCGTAAAGATAACGGAAAATATGTTGAAGGAGAAAGGGATATCCAGAAGGCATCGCACTATCCTGTGGTAAGAGTAGGATGGGGCTTAAAAAGATATCTGACGATAACTGATTCTGAAACGGATAGTTTTGTAGACTATTCCAGTTTCGGATGCTATAAAAATGATTCTTTCAGCGGTTATTTAACGACTGTAGACTGGGAAAAAGATAAATGTCCTCATGAATACTGGATTACGGCATATAACTCGGCCGGTGAAAGCGAACCAAGTCAGCTGTTCACATTTGAGTATAATGGAGAGAATATACCGCCGGAAAATGAAGAGATAACACCTCCCGGAAAACCTGTAATAACAAAAACATGGGTAGAATGGGAGGATGATTCTCAGGGGTCAGACTGCTGGGATGATATGATAGATGGTTATGTTAAGACTTCATGGAAAGATACAGAATTAGGTGGTGGGATTGATTATTGGAATATATATTCTGCCGGAAATCATGAAAGCTATGATGATGACATGCCGGATAAGGTTTACTATTCGGACTATGTTTCTGATAAATCATTAAAAACCGGAAATGCATTAACTTTACGAAGCTGTATATCAGCAGGTTACGGTCAGTATTATGATTATGGCAGGACAATTACTACGAGGGTTGGTGCAGTAAATAGTGAAGGAGAAACCCTTTCTGATCCGGCTCAGACTATAGTATACAGCCTGCCGTGTTTCCGTACATTTTCAGAAAACTCAGCTGTTAAACTAGAGTGGACAGATCTTTTAAATGATCCTGAAACTGTAGTGACTAAATGGCAGCTGATGAGAAAAAAAGGAAATGAAGCATGGCAGCTGCTCGAGACTATTGATGCTGATAAGATAGAATACAGCAGTGAGGATAGATACGGCGTAAAAGGATATATGTATCGTGATCAGACTGCTGAAAATGGTCAGAACTACCAGTACAAGGTTGTGGCTGTATGTGCTGACGGAATTGACAGACCAAGTGTTATCAGAAATGCAAAACCGGATCCTCTTGGTGCAAGCGAAAGATCCGGAAAACCACTGAATCTTAAGGCTGAAGTACTGCATGGAGAAATCCTTCTCACATGGAATCCTCCGACTACAGGAGGAAAACCAAGGTACTATCACATAGAGGAAAAGAATATTTACGGAGACGAGGAATATTGGTCAGGTGCAGGAGAGATATCTGCAAATACATGCTCCTTCGTTTATGTTCCGTACCAGGCAAAAACATATACATTCAGAGTTTATGGATATAACTACACTAACTATGATCAGGAATATGAGCGAACGGCGTTAGAGGGTGAACTTTCTGATGAAGTGACTATTAATATAACTAATGCCATGATCAATGATCAGGCAACAGAATCGCCGGGAGAACCTATTGTAAGTGCGGTTTCAGGAGACAGGAGTATAACTCTCAACTGGACCTATGATAAAAGTACCGGTTCTGCTCCTACTTACTATCTTGTGGAAAGAGTAGATCCAATAAGTCTGGATTCGAGTGAATTCATAGCTGTTACTGTATCAGGAAAGGGAAGCAGTTTTACTTATACAGATAATACTGCGATTCCCGGAATCAGATACAGATATGACATTACGGCATATAATTATTCAGGATCAAGGTGGTCATGTGTTTTTGCTACTGCAGGAGGAAAGACAGACGATGAAAAGGCTGCGGATTATGTAGTAAATCTCATAGATGATCTCCCTGAACCGAATGAGGTAACAAAGGAAGATGCCGAGAGTATAAACTCGGCAGAGGAATGCTATAATAGTCTTACGTCTGCTCAGAAGAAATATGTATCTGATGCATCAAAGAACAAGCTGGATGACTGCGTAGCAAAGCTTGAGTATATTGAGATAAATGAAAGATATGGCGAAATAGCCGCCGGAGTTCAGAATCTGATAGATGCGCTTCCGGATCCGAAGGATGTAACTTCATCAGATGAGGAAAAGATAAGAGAAGCACGGGTTGCATACGAATCCCTTTATCCAATTGAAATAAAGAAAATCGTAGATATAACAAGGCTTACAGACTGTGAACGATCTCTTAGGGCTTTCAGATATAGTGTTGCTGATCATGGAAGACTTACGGTTTCAGGTAAATGGGTCATAGGTACAGAAGAGAGACCTGAGATAAAGGCATATATGTATGATCAGGAAATGTCTGTAGATGAATACAGGATAGGTTATGTACTTGAGGGAGATGGTGTCGTTCAGTCTGCGGTATTCTCTTCAGGAAACTACCGTATAGTGCTTATCGGAAAAGATCCTTATTATGGAAGAATGATAGGTGATCAGATACTCAAGGTGTATGATATAAATGATATTCTTGATAATGCAGTATTCTCCGGTTCGAATGAATATGAATATACCGGAAAGAGTATCGATCTTACTATAAAGGTAAATGTAAATGGTAAGTGGTTGAAAAGTAATACGGACTATCAGATAGTAGAATACAACAGAATTAATTCAGATGGTAGTGTTACGAAAATCGATGCATCCGGACTTGTGAATAAAGGAAAATACTATGTGATACTTCAGGCTTCTGAAGGAGGCTTTTATACCGGTTCGTGCAGATATGACTTTTCTATCGTAGATGCTCCAAAGCCGGATCCTGACGCCCCGGCAGATGACCCATCAAAGTCAGATCCTTCTAAAACAGATCCGAAGGCAGGACTTGGCGAGGATGGTACACCAGTTGGAAAAGGGGCTTCAGCTGAGGTGGCAGAAAAAGCAATAATATCTTCTTTATCAGATGAGGGTCCTGCTGGAACAAGATTTGCACCACTTCTGTTTAAAACCTCAAAGCAGACTAAGGGAAGTGTGAAGCTTTCCTGGAAAAAACTTGGTAATGCTAAAAAGTATGTTTTATATGGAAATGTAATTGGTAAAAAGAACAAGATGGTAAGGATTTGTTCTGTTAATTCTACATCCATTACATTAAACAAAATAAATGGCAAAAAATTAAAAAAAGGAACCTACTATAAGTTCATCATTGTTGCTCTGGATAAGGATAGTAAAGTGGTTTCAACATCAAAAACTGTATATGCAGCTACCCTGGGTGGTAAGTTCTGTAATGTGAAGAAGGTTACTACCAAGGCTAAGAAGGACAAGGTTAAAATAAAGCAGAAGAAGACATTTAAGCTTGGGGCTAAGGCAGTTAAAACCTCTAAAAAGTTAAAACTTAAAACCTGTCGCAAGGTCTGCTATGAATCAACTAATCCTGCTGTGGCAACTGTAAATAAAAAGGGCGTAATCAAGGGCGTGAAAAAAGGAAGCTGCATAATATATGTTTATAGTCAAAGTGGCATTATGAAAAAAATTAAGGTTACTGTAAAATAAAGCAAAAAGGAGGTATTCTATGACATTTTTAAAAGGGGTGAAATTATTATTATTGGCTGTTGCATTGGGTTTTTTTTCTGCAAATATATGTGTGGATACAGTTTTTGCCGAAGAGACAAAAACAGAAGTTGTAACAAAGGATAATTTCTTTAATTATTTTGATGAGAGTGGAGAAATTCTGAATAGTGTTACAGCTGATGAATTGAAATTCACCGGCAGCTTCGAGGGACTTAGTATTAGTTGTGTAATTATTAATAAAGCTATAAAGGTGTCTTCGGATGGTACATTAATAAAAGATTTCTCTATAATGGTAACATCGGATAATGTTACGATAGAAGGATTTAATCTGTCTCTATCTTCTGGAGATTTCGCAATTAATGTTTATGATTCATCTGATGTTATATTATTTAACAATAAGATTGATGTTTCTAATACCAGTGGAGAATATGATGGCTATGCGGTTTTAGCTGTTGATAGTTCTAATCTTGTAGTAGAAAAGAATGAAATCAAATATGTAGGATATGCGGATGAAGACGTATATGATATAGAAAATATGGCATTAAAGATTACCGGTGATTCGGAATTAATTGATGGAATCAATGTAAAAGAAAACAAGTTTGATATCAGTGTTCCATCCGTACCGATAGAATATGATCCGAATACCTATCTTCCAGTTGTACACTCTGCAGGCATATATTTTTGCGGTAAAGAGCTTCTTTTTGAAGATAACGAAGTAAAGGTTAAGTCAAATGGAGCGTATGGAAATTATGACACTATATATGGGGTTTATTTTGAAGCCAATGAGGATGACGGCAACATAGCTGATTTTACAATAAATAATAATAAAATAGAAGTCAGTGGAGAACAATATGCCTATGCTATCGGAATGGGCGATAATAATTATTTTATTTCAAAAACCTTAACATGTTCAGATAACGAAATATCGGTGGATTCTAAATATTATTCAGCTTTTTTATATTGTGATGGAGCGCTTGATGAAGCGACGATCAGAGGAAATCAGACAGCGATAAAATCTCCATATAGTGCTTATGGAATTTATTTCTATGGATATATGGGAGCGATAGAAAATGTTAGTATTAAATCTAATAAGTTTGATCTGCAAGGCTCATATTGTTTAGGAATAGGCACCATAATTAATGGTCCACTTGATATTACTGATAATGAAATAATAGAAAAAGGTGATATTCTGAATGGAATGATTCTTGAAACAATAAAAGATGATATTTGTGTTTCAAAAAACAAGATATATGCTGAGGGAACAAACCAACTGTCTGAAGGTTCTATTTGGGAGACAATGGCCTATAAATATAATGACAAATATATGTCCTGTGGTATATATTGCAAAAGTAACGAACATGATATAACCATTGAAGCTACAGAGATAAAAACAACTGGTCCCGGAGTTGTAACTGAAACTGATGCAGATATTTATGATAATAAAATTGAAACAACTTTTGATTTCGCTGTTGACGTTAATGAGACAGCTTCTTATGTGACCGATAACTATCTGGTGGCAGGAAATCATTCAGGTAATGGTGTAGTCATTTTTACAGATAATGCTACTGTAAAAGATAACTATCCTGAAGAAATGGGTGAAGATGTAAAGATAGAATTATCACAGAAAAAGGCAACTTATACGGGAAAAGAAATATGCCCAATATGTAAAGTTAGTATTGGTGATAAAGTGTTGGAAGAAAACAAGGATTATAAAGTAAGTTACAAAGATAATATCCATGTCGGGAATGCTATTGTAGAAATAAGTGGAGCAGGAGGTTATTTCGGAAAATATACAGAAAGTTTTCAGATAGAACCGAAAAAGGTTGCACTTCCGGAAGGTAAAAATCTTATCTTTAATGGTAAAGAACAGCTTGGAGTTCCGGCAGGTGAAGATTATACAGTAACCGGAAATTCAGGTAAAGATGCCAAGACATATACTGCAGTTCTGAAACTTAAGGACAAGAAGGATTATGTATGGAATGACGGAAAAACTGATGATAAAAAGATATCCTGGTCGATTGGTAAAGCTGCTAATACTTTAAAGGTTTCAGGTAAAAA
>JAILMQ010000031.1 GCA_024692605.1 Eubacterium sp. | reverse complement strand
AAGAACCTTTACAGTAAGAGTTACAACACCTTCTGTGCCTGCTGCTACATTTGAAAGTGTCCAGTTTACTACTCCACTTGTTTCTGATCCTCCGTCAGATGCGGATACAAACTCTACATTAGGATCAAGTGTATCTTTTATAACAATGTCTGTAGCCTCTTCCTTATAATTCTTATAGCTAATTTCATAAGTGATTTCATCACCTACTTTGACAGCTCCCAGTTCACCTGTTCCTTCATAAGGTGCGGTCTCTTTTTTCTCTGATGTCTTTGGTACCGGATTCTCTACTAAATCAAGTTTATACTCCGGATCATCTCCAACCTGTACGGTTGCATTATCTCCACCATTTATTACCTTGCCAGGACCACCCTCTGATTTAAGTGCGCCATTAAGTACCTTTACTTTTAGGGTAACTGTACCCTCTGCGCCTGCAGCCACATTGGCTATAGTCCAGTTTACTACTCCACTGGATTCTGTTCCATCGTTAGATGCACTTACAAACTCTACATTAGGATCAAGTGTATCTTTTATCTTGATGTCTGCTGCTGTAGATTTATAGTTCTTATATGAGATTTCATATGTAATCTCATCACCTACATTAACGCCACCAAGTTTTCCTTTACCTTCATAAGGATCTATTTCCTTTTTTTCTGGAACATACTGTTCATATACGTTATAACAATCAAATTCAAGAAAACCATTAAAGAGTTCATCTCCATAAGCACCAAGTACTTCTGGAACGCTGACAAACGAATCATCAGCCTTTGTATATGTCTTACTTATATGCTTCTTACCTTCATCGCCATCCTGTCTCCAGACATATTCAGTCTCAATGAAGGTATTTTTGTATATCCAGACATTACCATCTTTATCAACAAACTCGTCTGGAATAGTTGATTTATCCTCATCAATGTAAACCATTCCCTGTGATATGCTATGATCATTAAATATTGCCGTTCCCTTATTAGAATCATCAGAAGTTATAGTGATTCTATCTAAACTTGTTTTAACATATCCCGTATAGTCTGCATCATGGGAGTATGATCCTACATTTAAATCAATAACTTTATCAGAATTTGCACCTATGTTTTCATATACATCAAAGGATATATCTTCTATCGGACTTGCTGGAATTATAGGATTGCCCTCTGTGTCCTGAATAGTTTTCTTTATTTCTATAGCAACTGGATCAAGATTTGCTTTTGAAGTACCTATCAACTTGAAATCCATTCCACTTGTTCCAGTACTAAGAATCGCTCCATTCCTCCACTTTGTGAAGTCTTCACCACTTTGAATTGGAGGACACTCATTACTGCTTGTTGCTCCAGACGGATCATAGTCCCAATAACCAAATTCGGCAGTTATTGAAACATCTCCAACCTCTGTAATAGGATTATGGTCTATATCATAAAGGGGCTCACCCGTTTGAGGATGAGTAATAATAAACTCCTCCTGAGGCTGAACTGCTGTAATTCTGTATCGAATCTGATTTTCAGGCTTCATTCTATTAATCATTGCATCTTCCGAATTAGGCGAATACCAATCAACCTTTGGAAGATTTGCAACCTTAAATCTACCCTCTATTCTAACCTGAGTTCCGCTATATCCAGATGGAACATTTGAAGAATAACCTGTAATACAAAAAACATCATCAATTGGATTTCCGTTGCAAAAAGTTTCTATGGAAGCCTTTCTCAAATACTCCTGTTTAACATTTACCTCTTTTTTTACAGTCGTTTTCTTAAGGGCTGAAGGACTATCTTTAGTTATTGTTAATATTGGATTGCCATTGACATCATAATAAGTACCATAGGCTAGATCAATTTCTGTCTCCACCTCATCACTTACAGATATATCAATATGATTTACCATGTGATAAAATGGAATCTCTTGATCAGTTAGCTCTGTAATATTATTATCAACATCTGCAAGATAAAACTCTGTGGTATTAATTTGTTTTAACTGTTCTTCATCAAATGGTGTTAATCCGCCTATTAATATGTTTTGATCAGGATCTACGGAAATAAATGAATAATTACTTCCACCTTCAAGATGATATATATGTTTCTGATCATCAACAACAATATCACAATGTTCTTTTGTATTATCAAAATAGGTTTTTGTTTTAGGTTCCCACCACTCTGGATTTTCTACAGGATCAACATGATCAACGCCTTCTTTTGAAAAACCTTTAACATTAGTAGGATCAATATACCCTTTTGCAAAATTTGTTGCCTGATTTGTCCAATCAAAATCATAACCATCTGCATTATATTGGAGATAGGTTTTACCACCATCTGTAGTATATGTCCACATCATAGGACTATTGGTTTCAACACTGGAAATACCAGAAGCCCCATCCACATAACTACTAACCTCAGTGAGAGTACCATCTCCCTGAACTATATAAACCTTAGATTGATGACTTTCGGGATCAGTATATTTTGCAACAAGTACATATTTCTTTCCTGCCTCTGTTGCAGTCGGATTTGTTACAACTGTTGCAGTTACTGAAAAACTCTCCTGCTCATATACGATCTCTGTTGCATCTTCGTTCAACTCAACTTCTTCAATAACTTCTGTTCCCTCGTCTGCGAAGTGAACGATTGACATCTCTGCACCTTCCGGTATTTCAGGTGCTTTATCATATTCGATCTTTACTTCAACCGGAGACTCGGGTTCAATCTTCTCTCCATCATGAAGAATCTCAATGTCAAAAAAACGCGCAAAAGAGATGCTCTCTTTTCCATCACAATTAAGAGCATCTGCCGACGCGTTTAGATATTCGTTATATTTAGCTGTATCTGGAAGTATTTCTTCTGCAGTAACAGAAAGTTCATCTTCCGGATATGGTAAACTTCCCTTTGGTGCAAGGATAGTTATATCACATCCGCTTTTCTCCACCCTTATATGAAGTTCCTTTTCTGCATTATCTCCCTTTTCTTCTTTTTCTCCCTCTTCACTCTCTACTTTCTTCTCTTCACTTCCCTTATCGCTTTTCTTGTGTTTTGTCGCATCATTAAGTGTAGCATCACCGACTGTAGCCTTGTCCCGAGAATCAGCAGCCGAAACCAATATATAATTCTCAGGTCTTGCGGTAGAAATAATGATTGACATGACAAGAAGACACACAAACAATCGTTTGTGCCTTTCAAAGAAATGCCTCATATTCTCTCTCCTTTTTTTAGATAGTGTATATAGTGTATTTAAACCCTAATATATAGTATAAAAGAGAGTTTGTTTATTATACAAGGTACATTTTTATTTCATTTTTGTGATTTTTTACGAATTTTTACAAAATATTATGAATTTTTATGATTTCATATCAATTGAAACAAGGGAAGTTATGAGAGAAATTCCCATTCCTATAAGAGTAATATATGGCAGAACATTCAGCGGAAGCCCTATCCAGACCAACACATTTCCAAAATATGTTCCAATAATCCCCAGTAATCCACCGATTATCGGTCCCAGCATCCATATTCCAACCCTAATCTTTTTCTTTCCATAGCAAAGAATTGCAACAAAGAGAGGAAATATAACTCCGGGGGTGTAGATTGAATATGCTCCAGTAAGTAATGTCATAATATCTCCCCTGCCTGCCACCGCAAGTATCAGTGAGATAATTCCAATCACTCCAACAGAAATTCTTACAAGTGAAACACTTTCCTTCCCTAATACATCCTTAACAAAAATAGTTGATGCATTAATAATACATGTGTCTGTTGAGGATAGGATGGCTGATAGAAGTCCCATGATCAGTACTATACCAACAGGCTTTGGAATAATCCCGATGACATACATAAGTGCCTTATTCTGACCAAGCTCCTCTGCCGTTACATTTGCCCTTATCCACATTCCGACAAATGTAATAATAACGGAAAAAAGTAGAAGCAGAACTGCCGCATAACCGGCAGATTTTTTTGCCGTCTTTTCATCCTTTGAGATAAAATTCCTGGACATAATATCCGGTCCCAGGAAGTATACTCCTCCGATTACAAAAAACTGTGTGAAAAGGTTAATAGGTCCATAACCCTTATTTATAAATTCAATACCTCCGACTGTGCTTATATCATTACCGCCCTTTACCAGATAAAGATAGCCACAGCACAGTGCAACTCCAATGAATATAATAAACAGCTGAATCTTGTCCGTTTTAACAACTGACATCTGTCCGCCCACAAGGGTGTATCCGATTACAATCAGAGAGACAATGATGAATACCACACGACTGTTCTTTCCAATTGCAAAGCTTATTAGAGAATTCATGGCAACCAGCTGGCCTGCTATAACTCCAACCCACGCAATGACAATAACAAGTGATAGAATGAACTCTGCTGATCTTCCTACAGTGATCCTGGCCAGATCCGGAAGAGTATCCGCTCCGGTCTTACGAACCTTTTCTGATATTATTATTGATTGCAGAAATAATCCTACCGCTCCGAAAATCAGCCACCATATTCCGGGAAAACCTATCTGATAAACTGTATCTGCAATTCCTATTGTGGTAGATGCACCAAGGACAGTTGCAAGAAGTGTCATTGTCACTGCAAAGGTACTTTGATTTCTTCCTGCCACTGAATACTCATCGAAGCTTTTGATTTTTTTGAAATCAAGAAAACTAATTACTACAAATACTGCCAGGAAAATAATAATTGCTGCTAAAACCGGGTAGTTCATTACACATATCTCCTTATTCTTAACACTACTTTGAAATTTTATATTATTTAAAAAACCCTGTGAAACAATATCAGATATTGTTTGAATTGTCAACCTTTATAAAATATTTGGGTGACATTATGAATATTGTTCAGATGACGTTCTTTCACTTTTGTAAATCTGATTTTTAAGTTATAATACAAACAAATGGTAACTTTGAGGGTATAGATAGCATATACATACGCCGATGGGGGGATTAAATGAAGAAAAAAAGAATTTATATTATTTCTCTTATGATAACTGCTATGATGTTAGTGCTGTGCTCCATAACATCATGTGGGAAAAGCACTGTAAAATCAGAGCAAATTACACATAGCTATGCCTCGAAAGAGGAAGGAGCAGAACTGATGCTCTCAAATAAAGAATATTATGATGGATTCAGCCAAAACGATCTTGATTTCAAAATGCAGAAGAAAGATGCCACTATGGAGGAATATCAGTCCTTTGCGAAGGAACAGGTAAAAGACTTCTCAGATGGGGAAAAAGAGCTTCTGGATGAGTATTTTAAGAATATGAATCAAACACTTAGAGATAATGGATACCACCTTCCTAAACTGGATGAGATAGTGATGATCAAAACCACAATGGTGGAAGAAGCCGGAGCCGGAGCATATACCCATGGCACGCAAATTTATTTTGGTTCATCAATTATTGAAGGAGCAGTATCCGATGATGAAAAAACCAGAGAATCCTGTAGAGAATATCTAAGAGTAGTTTTGTGGCATGAACTCTTTCATTGCCTGACAAGATGCAATCCGGATTTCAGAACGGATATGTATAAGCTGATACATTTTGAGGTTGTCCCAGAAGATTATCCTCTTCCTAAAAGTGTAGCTGATTATCACATCTCCAATCCTGATGTGGAACACCATAATTCCTATGCCACATTTCATATTAACGGAGAAGATATCAAATGTTTCACAGACTTCGTTACAACAAAACATTTTGAAAATAAAGGGGAGTCATTTTTCGACTGTAGTACAACTGCCCTCGTTCCAATAGATGGAACCGATATATACTACACCCCGGAACAGGCTGACAACTTCTCCTTTGCAATGGCTTATGGAAAATTACTTAAGCAAGTAACAATGCTTTCGAAGAATTGCATGGATGCTTTTTAATTCAGAATCTGCTTAACAATATATGCAATAAGTTCACTTTTTGAATGTTTT
>JAILMQ010000236.1 GCA_024692605.1 Eubacterium sp. | reverse complement strand
TTATTGCTTCGATTTTTGTTCCTGTTAGTAAAAAGCCTTATCAGTGGAACTTTGTAAAGAATGCAGTTCATAAAGTTGAAAATATAGCAGGAACAGCAGCAGATGAGCTGGAGTATCTTTTCGAAGGGCTTGGTATTGAATCCACCGGCTACACCGGATATTCCGGAAAAGGAAGACTTTCTAAGGGTGTGGGAGATTATGACAGAGAGGAAATGCTCTTCGACCAGGAAGGTGGATTCAGAAAAAGTATAGTGTATCTCAAGGGTAGAAGCTATATAAAACTGGATGATACAGGATTCTCTGAAGAAGATGAAAGCGATAATGCTCTTGTTGAAAATGCCACTGTAAAGGACAGGAGCAACGGCTGGTTCGCTCTTTATATGAACAGTCTTTATCATGCTGATGTTAATTCCAAGGAGGCATCTTTCTTTTCCCGTGTTCTGACTGCAGGAATGCAGTACAAATATCTCAGGACAGAGGATCTTATTACTCCTCCGACATTGCTATTTATATCTGATCAGAGCAGTGGTGATAAGAAGGGAAAGGGTTATTGCTACAGAGTCAGATATATGATGATCGACTACGCCAGCCCTTATTTTATAAATGTAATTAAAGCGGCGGAGCTTTCTGATGGTTCCTGCGAGGATTATAAAACAATTGCCGATTATACAAAGCAGATCTATAAGCTTAATCTATGGGATATCCTGACGGAGGAAGAGTATAATGTTGCAATTCAGCAAAGACCTATGGATGAGTATCTGGATACTTCTTTTGCTACAGAACGAATGAAAGAGCTTACCGGGAAAATAACGGCCGGGGCTGAAACTGATTACGAGAAGGCCTGCCTTATTGAAAAATATTTACGTCAGTATGCTTACAGTAAAAAGGTTGATCTGACTGACAGTGAGAATTATGTGGATGATTTTCTCTTTGAAACCCAGAAGGGATACTGCGTTCATTATGCAGCTTCCATGGTTCTGATGCTGAGAATCGCAGGTGTTCCGGCGAGATACTGTGTGGGATACAGACATAATGAAGTGAAATCCCATATTGTTCCCGGATCAGAATCTCATGCCTGGCCGGAGGCCTATATAAAAGGCTATGGATGGCTCGGCTTTGAACCTACAGGAGCTTATAGAAATGCCGAACAGTACTCCTGGGGATTTGGTAAAAACTATAACAGAGAAGCCTATGAGCAGGGCAAATCCTCAGCAGCTGAAAAAAATGAAGAAGAGTATCAGAAAGCAGAGACAGATCCTATGAATATTCCTACCTCTGAACTGGACAAGATGAATTCTGACAGATCAAAGGAAGGCAGCCGGTTTAAAAAGGCTGCAGTAAAACAGTTCGCAGGATACATATTGCTTATGCTGGCAGTACTTCTGCTTATCATTATTCTTGTAAAATTAATCCGTCTCATAAGATTCCGTCTGCTCTCTCCGGAGGATAAACTTAAGGAAAATGTTATCAGTATAATTGATTCCTTTAAAGAAAAGAAGCAGGATTTAGATGAATATGTTAATCTTATAGATGATGAGGAGATGCGCGAAAATCTTAAGTCGATTTTTGATGGTTACAGGCGGGTAAGATTCCGTGGGGATGAAGCTACAGAAGAGATGATAAAATTATCTAAGATAATGAAGAAGTATGTGTATAGGAGAGGACTATGAAAAAAATATTCGGACGAGTGATTGTTGTGGTTCCGGCCATAGCAGTTCAGGTTGCATGGTATATACTACTATTTGGAATATTAAACCGTATTCTTAATCAACATCTTGCTGACATTATCAATGTTATATTTACGATTCTGGCAGTTGTGTTTGTACTTTATCTGATAACCAAGAGAGATGAAAGCTCCTATAAGATTCTATGGGTAATAGTAATAGTAGCTATGCCTATTCTCGGTGCATTGCTTTATCTTTTCTTAGGAGATAAAAGTACCGGTAAGGAATTAAAGGGTAAGCTGGAAAAATCAAAGGAAAGTCTTCAGATAAATGAATTAAAGGGAAATAAGAACTGCATCGAAGATATCAGGAAAGAGAATCTTCGTATTGGCCAGACTTTGTCACATCTTTCTGACTCAACAGGATTCCCTTTATATAATAACAGTACAGCAAAATACTATTCCTTTGGCGAGGAAATGTTTAAGGATATGCTTGTGGATCTGAAGACGGCTGAAGAGTTTATCTATATAGAGTATTTTATTATTCAGTCAGGAAAATTCTGGGATTCCATAACGGACATTCTGGAGGAGAAGGCAGCAGCAGGAGTGGATGTCAGAGTAATGTATGACGACCTGGGAAGTATTGCAACCTATTCCCCAAAGGACATAAAAGCACTTCTGAATAAAGGTATAAGATGCATTGCATTTAACCCATTTTTCTTCATAAAGACACAGCTTAACAACAGAGATCACAGAAAGATGATGATAATCGATAACAAGATTGCATATAGTGGTGGAGTTAATCTGGCAGATGAATATATCAATGAAACCCATCCTTTCGGAAGATGGAAGGATATCGGCTTCAGAATTACAGGAGATGCGGTAAACAGTTATACCTATATGTTTGCTGAGTTCTGGAATGCATTTGCCATAACAAAGATAGAACCGGAAAGAGTTAAGTTCAGTGTTTCGGATTCGGAGACTGAGAATGGATACATACTGCCTTATTATGATTCTCCTGTGAGAGATGAACATACAAGTAATATACTCTTTGCGGAAATGCTTTCAATGGCTACTGATTATGTATGGTTCTATACACCATATCTTATGCTTGGGGATGCTCTTTTTGATGCCTTTATCCGGGCGGCCGAAAGAGGAGTTGATGTAAGAATAATCACACCGGGAATACCTGATAAAAAGATAGTGTATGCCCTTACAAGAAGCTATTATAAAGATCTTCTTGAAGCAGGTGTAAAAATATATGAATATACACCGGGCTTTGTTCACGCAAAGGCATTTATTGCTGATGATATAGTTTGTGGAATAGGAACAGTAAACTTAGATTACAGAAGTCTTTTCTTACATTTTGAATGTAACTCTGTATTTTATAATGCTGATATTATTAAGGAGCTTAAGGCTGATTTTCTTGAAACCCAGGATGAATGCCATGAGAGAACACTTGCTGAGGAAAAGACAGGAATCCTTCACAGACTTATTAACAGTGTACTGAGAGTGGCAGCACCACTTTTATAGTTAAAAAGTCTGTTATAGGAAACTATTATAATCAAAATCTAATACCGGTTATAGCTATAAACCTATTGACATAGTAGGTGAATAATGATAAAACTTTTGTATTAATATTGTCTGCCTACTATGTTAATGGGTTTTATTGTTTAAGGAGTATGGTATGAATTTTATTGAAGATATTTCCGAGTATATCAGATCAGGTGAGTCAGATAATCAGAATCTGGGTCTGGAGATTGAACATTTTGTTATTAATGATGAGGGTCGTCAGATGGAGTTTCATGAGATATCTAACCTTATAGATAAGGTTGGCAAATCTCTTGGTGCAGAGATAATCTATATGGACAGCTATCCGGTGGGTTATTATACCGGAGAGTATTCCACGAGTCTGGAACCTTCCTGTCAGTTTGAAATAAGTATTAATCCTTATTCAGATCTTGATACCATCAAAAATATATATGATGAATTCTTTGAATTGTGGGATCCCATATTTGAAGAGAGAGGTTATCATTTTGAAACCAAGGGCAATCTTCCTATTGTGGAGAAGGGTGAGATTACACCGGATGATATTCCCCTTTCACCGAAAAAACGATATAAATACATGGACGAATATTTTAAGAGGAGCGGAAGGTATGGAAAGTATATGATGCGAGCATCTGCATCTGCTCAGGTGTCCATTGATTATAAATCTGAAAAGGATATGGTAAGAAAGCTAAATATTCTTCAGAAGATTTCTCCAATTCTCATGATCATGATGGAGAATAAAACTGAAGAGAATTCAACTCTTCCGGGAGCACCTGATAAACCACACCTTTTCAGAATACAGGAGTGGGATGATCTGGATCCTGAGAGAACCGGTTTTGTGCCTCATTCCTTCGATGCTGATTTTGGATATGAAAAGATGGCAGAAGTGATATATCACACACCACTTATCCTGCTTACAGATAATGGTGAGACAGTAAATGTGGGGCATCAGAGCGCAGAAGAACTGGTGAATAATCATATCATTTATACTGATGATCTTGACGAAACAAGGAAGAAAAGACTGATAGAGCATTTTATGTCCATGGGATTCTTCCATTTCAGAGTTAAAAAATATATTGAGGTAAGAGTTGCAGACAGTGCGCCTATTGAAAAGGCACTTGGATATGTAGCCCTTTTAAAGGGACTTATTTATTCCGAAGATAATCTGGCGACCTTAGAGGATGAGCTTTCTTATATTGATGATCCGGGGCAGATTCAGGAGGCTGTTGAAATCATAGAAGAAAAGGGCTATGACGCAGTTATCTATGATGACAGAACAGTAGCTGACTGGGCAGATTATCTTATAGAACTTGCCGGTGAATCTCTTACCCTTAGAGATAAGGAGTATCTTGAAAATGTGCGAGCTTTTTGGAGTTACAGCCAATAGAAAGATAAAGATAAACAACCTTTTAAAAACTTTTTTTGAACATAGTATTGAACATCGCAATGGCTGGGGACTGGCTATGCTGGATGATGGTTCTGTTTCCATAGAAAAGGAACCGGTAAAAGCTACAGATAGTCTGTATCTGAAAAACAGACTGACAGGAAGACTGGAAACCTCAAGATGTATGGCTCATATACGAAAGGCAACAGTTGGTGAGGTGAGCTTTGATAATACTCATCCATTTGTTAAAAGGGATGAATCGGGAAGAACATGGGTACTTGTTCATAACGGAACAATATTTGAATCACCAATACTGAGTGCATATCAGTATGAACAGCATGGTACAACAGACAGTGAGAGAATCCTTCTCTATATTGTGGATCATGTAAACAGGCATTATTTACGGGAAATGAATTCCTTTGATGCGAATGAAAGAATAAGGCTGGTAGATCAGCTGATAAAAAGAATAACACCGGGAAATAAGGTGAATATTCTGATTTATGACGGAGATTATTTTTACGTTCATAAAAATGAAAAAGGGACACTTTTTAAAAGCGAGAGGGACGGTTCGGTAATATTTTCAACCCACCCGATTACACAGTCCGGATGGGTTGAGGTTCCACAAAACCAACTTTTTGTATATAAGGACGGCGTACTAATATATGAGGGCGCGAAGCATGAGAATTCATATATCCACGACGAAGAAAAAATGAAGCTCTTATACCTGGAATATGCAGCTCTGTAAATTCATCAGATATAATCGCTGAGCTTTTTTCCATAAAAGAAATCACGTGTGAGTTTGCTATACTCTTTCCAAAGAGGAAGCGTCTCACACTTTTTATTTCTGGGACATGGTTCGGCGCCTTCCACAAGACAGGCAACAGGTGTGAGAGTACCTTCCATAAGTTCGATGATCTCACCTATGGTATATTCTTCAGGCTCTCTGCTGAGTTTATAGCCACCGCCTTTTCCACTGGCTCCGATGACAAGCTTTCCGGCAACCATTTCTTTAACAATGGCTTCCAGATATTTTTTTGATATTCCCTGCCTTTCGGCAATGTCCTTTAATGGAATACATTTTCCATCATAATTCTTTGCAATATCTATCATAACTCTTATTGCATATCTTCCCTTGGTTGAAATCATATGATTGTCCTTCCTTTTTATTAATTTTGCTTAAGATAACATACAATAATTTCTTGATAATACCCTATTATACCTAGGTTAAATAGGTAATTCAAGGGAGGGTAAAAAACGGTTATAGGCAAAACCTATAGATAGCACAAAGAAAATCCAATAGCCTATAACGTTAAAACCTATTGACGAGGTAGGCAAATGGTGTTATTATTCATCCATCAAACACAGAAAACAAAGAAATTTTTAGTGAAATTCATCTTTAAGGAGGATAATAATTATGAGCGATTACAGATTTGAAACATTACAGTTACACGTAGGACAGGAGCAACCGGATCCGGCAAGTGATTCAAGAGCAGTTCCGATTTACCAGACAACCTCTTATGTATTCAGAAACAGTCAGCATGCAGCTGACAGATTTGGACTTGCAGATCCAGGTAACATATACGGAAGACTTACAAACTCAACACAGGATGTTCTTGAAAAAAGACTTGCAGCCCTTGAGGGAGGTAGCGCAGCACTTGCAGTTGCATCCGGTGCAGCAGCAATCACATACACAATCGAAGCCTTAGCTGCTGATGGTGGACATATAGTTGCACAGAAAACAATCTACGGAGGAAGCTACAATCTTCTTTCACACACACTTCCACAGTATGGTGTTTCAGCAACATTTGTTGATATTCATAATCTTGAGGAAGTAAAGGCAGCAATCAAGGATAACACAAAAGCGATTTATCTTGAGACACTGGGTAATCCAAACAGTGATATTCCTGATATCGATGCAGTAGCAGAGATTGCACATGCACACGGAATTCCGGTAGTGGTAGATAATACATTTGGTACTCCATATCTTATCCGTCCATTTGAGCATGGTGCTGATATCGTAGTTCATTCAGCTACTAAGTTCATCGGTGGACATGGAACAACTCTTGGAGGAATCATAATCGAGTCAGGCAAGTTCAACTGGAAGGCAAGCGGTAAATATCCTAATATCGCAGAGGCTAACCCAAGCTATCACGGAGTTTCTTTCTATGATGTTGTTGGCCCGGCTGCATTTGTTACATATATCCGTGCAATTCTTCTGAGAGATACAGGAGCATCTATATCTCCATTCAATGCATTTCTCCTTCTTCAGGGAGTTGAAACACTTTCTCTGAGACTTGAGAGACATGTTGAGAATACAAAGAAGGTTATTGATTTCCTTAGCAAACATCCAAAGGTTGAGAAGATTAATCATCCTGCCATAGCTGATCATCCGGATCATGAGTTATATAACAGATACTTCCCTAACGGTGGTGGTTCAATCTTTACATTTGATGTAAAGGGTGGACAGGAAGAGGCTTGGAGATTCATCGATAATCTCAAGATTTTCTCACTGCTGGCAAATGTTGCTGATGTTAAGAGTCTTGTTATTCATCCTGCATCAACAACACATTCACAGCTTTCTCAGGAAGAACTTCTGGATCAGGGAATTAAGCCTAACACAATCCGTCTATCCATCGGAACAGAGCATATTGATGATATAATAGCTGACCTCGAAAATGGATTTGCAGCCGTTTAATAAAGGTATTATAATCAAGTGAGTTTATATATTACATATATAGTATTGAATATAAAGTATTGAAAGGTAGGAACTATCATGGCAAATATATTTAAGGGAACACTTGGACTTATTGGTAATACTCCTCTGGTAGAGGTTGTAAATATTGAGAAGGAACTTGGCCTCGAGGCTACAGTACTTGTAAAACTGGAGTATTTCAATCCGGCTGGAAGTGTTAAGGATCGTATTGCAAAGGCAATGATCGAAGACGCTGAGGAAAAGGGACTTCTTAAGTCTGACTCAGTTATTATCGAGCCAACTTCAGGAAATACAGGTATCGGTCTTGCTGCTATAGCAGCGGCTAAGGGATATCGTATCATTCTTACAATGCCTGAGACTATGAGCGTTGAGAGAAGAAATATTCTGAAGGCATACGGCGCTGAACTTGTACTTACAGAAGGTGCTAAGGGTATGAAGGGTGCCATCGAAAAGGCACAGGAGCTTTCACAGGAGATTCCAAACAGCTTTATTCCGGGACAGTTTGTTAATCCTGCAAACCCTGCAATCCATAAGGCTACAACCGGTCCGGAAATCTGGAAGGATACTGATGGAAAGGTTGATGTATTCATAGCCGGAGTTGGTACAGGTGGAACTGTTACAGGTACCGGAGAATATCTTAAGGAGCAGAATCCTGATATAAAGGTTGTTGCTCTTGAGCCGGAAGATTCGCCGGTTCTTTCAGAGGGCAGAAGTGGTGCTCATAAGATTCAGGGAATTGGTGCAGGTTTTGTACCGGAAGTATTAAATACAGATGTATTCGATGAAGTATTTAAGGCATCAAATCAGGATGCTTTTGAAACAGCAAAGCTTCTTGCCAAGAAGGAGGGTATCTCAGTAGGTATATCCTCAGGTGCTGCTCTTTTCGGAGCAATCACTCTTGCAAAACGTCCTGAGAACAAAGGAAAGGTGATTGTAGCACTTCTTCCTGACAGTGGTGACAGATATTATTCGACACCTCTTTTCACAGAAGTATAATAAGATCTTCAGACCATTGGGAGTAATATCCCGATGGTCTTTTTTTATTGAAAATGCTTCAAGGAAGAGTGTTACAAAAGTTTTGCTTATGTTATAATACATGGATAGGGTTTTAAATATATTTAAGAAAAGAGGTAAAACATATGGACAGAATCAAAATAGCTTTTTTCGATGCCAAGGATTATGATATGCAGTCTTTCATGGAAGCAAATGCTGATGAAAAGTATGAAATAAAATATCTTGAAACAAGACTTACAGAAGATACCTGTGTTCTTGCAGAGGGATGTGATGTGGTATGTGTTTTTGTTAATGATGATGTTAATCCGAATGTTATAGACAGATTACAAAGCATGGGTGTAAAACTGGTTGCTCTAAGATGCGCAGGCTATAACAATGTTGATGTTGAATATGCCTATGGAAAGATACATGTGGTAAGAGTTCCTGCTTATTCGCCATATGCAGTAGCAGAGCATGCCATAGCACTTCTGCTTACTTCTATTCGAAGAATTCATAAAGCGTATATTCGTACAAAGGATTTTAATTTCAGTCTGAATGGTATGACTGGATTTGATCTTCATGGAAAAACTGTAGGTGTTGTCGGAACAGGTAAAATCGGAAGGATTTTTATTGATATCTGCCGGGGCTTTGGAATGAATATAATTGCATATGATAAATTCCCTGCAAAGGATTCGGAAATTGAATATGTTACTTTAGATGAGTTGTGGGAAAGAAGTGATATTATATCCCTTCACTGCCCACTTACAGATGAGAACCTTCATATGATCAATGAAGAAACAATGAAAAAGATGAAGAAGGGGGTTGTTATTATAAATACCTCCAGAGGTGCATTGATCGATACCGAAGCTCTTGTCGAAGGAATCAAGGCCCGTCATATCGGAGCGGCCTGCCTTGATGTTTATGAGGAGGAATCCAACATATTCTTCCATGATTACTCCAACCATATTGTAAATGATGATACCCTTGCAAGACTTATATCCATGCCGAATGTTATAGTTACATCCCATCAGGCCTTCCTTACAAATGAAGCTCTTAGAAATATAGCGGACACCACATTTGATAATGTTCGTTCATTCTTTGAAAATGAGACCTGTGTCAATGAAGTATGCTATAAATGCGCGAATATTTCTAATTGTAATCAGTCACATGATAAAAAGTGTTTTTAAGTAAAAGGGGCAGTAAAAAACTTTAATGGGATTTTCCGGAGAGGAAATGTAATTATGAAATACAGATTACTTGGAAAAACGGGGTTACAGGTAAGTGAAATAGGCTTTGGTGGCGAATGGCTGGAACGTCATCCCCAGGAGGAGTCGGTAGAATTAATGAAATATGCCGGTGAAAAGGGAATCAATATTATTGATTGCTGGATGCCGGATCCTAAATCCAGGGATATAATCGGAAAAGCTATGCAGGGTTGCAGGGAAAAGTGGTATGTTCAGGGGCATTTTGGTTCCACATGGCAGAATGGTCAGTATGTTCGTACCAGAGATATGAAATATGTAAAACCTGCCTTTGAGGATCTCCTTGCCAGACTTAAGACGGATTATATAGATCTTGGAATGATACATTATGTAGATACCGTTGAGGATTGGAATGCACTTCAGGATTCTGATTTTTTGAAATATGTGTTGGAAATGAAAGAAAAGGGTGTAGTTCATCATATAGGAATGAGTTCTCATGATCCTAAGACGGCGGCTCTGGCTGTAAAATCAGGACTTATTGAAATGATATTATTCAGTATTAATCCGGCCTTTGATATGCTTCCGTCGGGGCAGGACCTGGATAAATTACTGGGAGATGAATATCATTATGATAATCAGCTTGCGGGAATAAACAGTGAAAGGGCTGAGCTTTACAAACTCTGCGAAGAAAATAATATCGGAATCACAGTTATGAAAAGCTTTGCAGGAGGAAGACTCTTTGATGAAAAGAGATCTCCTTTTGGAGTTGCACTTACGCCTATGCAATGTATTCACTATGCGTTAACACGTCCGGGAGTATCCTCTGTTATGTGTGGTTATGATACAAAGGAACAGGTGGATGAAGCTGTGGCATATGAAACAGCATCAGATGAGGAAAGGGATTATGCATCAGTTCTCAGTAATGCACCCCTTCATTCTTATAGAGGAGAATGTACTTATTGTGGTCATTGTAAGCCCTGTGCTGCCAATCTTGATATAGCCATGATCAACAAATATTATGATCTTGCAACTATGCAGCCTGAGATTCCGGAATCCATAAGGTCACATTATATGCTGCTTGAAAATAAAGCCTCAGAATGTATAGGCTGCAAGCTATGTGAAGAGAGATGTCCTTTTGGAGTTCCGATTGCAGAAAGAATGAATAAAGCTGCAGAAGTTTTTGGGATATAAGGAGAAGAAATAATGACAGAAAAAGAAAAGGCTCAGGCAGGGTATTTATATAATGCTAATTATGATGAGGAAATAATAGCCGATATAGATAGATGTAATGACCTCTGTTTTGAATTAAATCAATTGAAGCCATCTGATCGTGAGTCCCAAAGAAAAATACTCAGGAAGATTTTTGGTTCTATGGGAGAACAGGCCGTGGTAAAGCCGCCCTTTTGGTGCGATTATGGTTACAATACATTTGTTGGAGATTATTTTTTCGCAAATCATAATTGTCAGATACTTGATGGAACCAAGGTGACTTTTGGAGATTATGTTTTTATTGCACCAAACTGTACATTTACAACTGCAGAGCATGCACTGGATGCCCGGCAACGTAATGAGGGATTAGAGGTGGCTCTTCCTATTACTGTCGGAAACAATGTGTGGATCGGTGCCGGGGTAATAGTCCTGGGAGGAGTGACAATAGGAGATAATACAGTTATTGGAGCCGGAAGTGTAGTGACTCATGATATACCTTCAAATGTGATAGCTGTTGGGGTTCCCTGTAAGGTATTAAGGGAAATTACTGAAGAGGATAAAAACTATTATCCGACTTATAAAGAGTAAAAAAAAGATTATAAATTAAGAGTTTACAAAGTCGAAGATTATAAAGAAAGAGGTAAAGGTTTTTGTATAAGGTACTAACTGCCGAAGAGGCAACAAAGCTGATAAAAGATGGTGATGTAATAGCACTTAATTCCTTTCTTGGAATAGATAATCCGGTGGAGCTGCATGAAGCTATTTATAAAAGATATAAGGAGACCGGATCCCCAAAACACCTGACCTGTGTTTCAAGTGCAGGCTTCGGTGTATGGGATGACAGCAGTGCCGCTGAAGGTTATATCAGGGAAGGGGCAGTTGATAAGATAATCTGTGGACATTTTGGCGCTATGTACAGCACAAAGAAGCTTGTTTTAGAAGATAAGTTTGAAGCATATAATCTTCCTCTTGGCTGTATATCTCATGCAATCAGAGCACAGGCCGGTGGACTACCGGGAGCACTTTCCAAGGTTGGACTTGATATCTTTGTGGATCCTCGTCTGGAGGGCCCGGGTATCAACAAAATCTCCAATGATGATTCACTGGTTAAATACGTGGAGCTTGATGGGGAGGAATTTTTGTACTATAAACTTCCCAAGATTGATGTGGCAATCATAAAAGGAACAGCAGCAGATAAGAAGGGTAATATTTCTTTTGAAGATATGTTTACTGCAGGAGATGCACTCTCTATCGCACAGGCAGTTAAAGCAAACGGAGGAACAGTAATAGTTCAGGTGGACAGACTGGTGGTGAGACCTTCCAGACCTCATAGCACTATTATTCCGGGTTGCCTTGTTGATGCCATAGTTCCGGTTAAACCGGAGCCAAGACATGCTGCCTACGAATCTCTTACAGGTAGTTTTGAGATTCCATTTTCTCAGTGGCAGGACTGGGCCGAAATGCTTGAAAAGCGTACCATGACTAAGAGTGTTGTAAACACCAGTGCTGAGATTATCGGAAAGAGAGCGGCTCAGGAGCTTTCACCTGATGACATAGTTAATATTGGCGTTGGAATTCCTGAAACAGTAACAAAGTATGCCAGAGATAATGGGATACTGGATAAAATCACTCTTACTGTTGAGTCCGGTGGTGTTGGCGGTTTCCCTGCATCAGGTAAGGTTTTTGGTGCAGTCATAGGAGCTGATTCTATATATGATATGGCTAATCAGTTCGACCTATATAATAATGGTGGACTGGATATATGTTTCATGGGTGGTATTGAGGTAGATAAATACGGAAATGTAAATGCTCATAAAGGACCGGGTGCCTTTGCAGGGGTAGGCGGTTTTGCCAATATAACTGCAAAAACCAGAACAGTTGTATTCTGTCTTACATTTGATACAAAAGGTCTTTCAGTTGAAGAACAGGATGGAAATGTTATCATCAAGGAAGAAGGTTCTATAAGTAAGTTTGTGGAGAATGTAAGAAGCATAAGCTTTTCTGCAAAGCGTGCCAGAAAGAATGGGCAGAGAGTTATCTATGTTACTGAAAGATGTGTATTCGAGCTGGGGGATAATGGTCTCAAGCTGGTGGAAGTATATCCGGGCATAGACAAACAGAAGGATATTCTGGACAGACTACCTTTTGAAGTAGAGTGATTGAATAACAGTCGAGCTAAAAACAGAGTTCTATATCTTTTATGATATAGAACTCTGTTTTGTCATCATGACTTATCGTCGTCTGAAGCTTTATCTTTATTTCTGATTCCAAAGATAAACCCAATTAGAATAATATATATAGCTACTGAATAAAAGAAAGTAAATGCCAATAATGAAGTTGGTATTTCGTTATTTTTTTTCATGAAACCGGTCCTCCCTTTTATATAAATTTCTGCTTCTTTATTTAAAATAACAACAACATCATTCTACCTTGTTTCAAGCAGAATTACAAGAAAAAGAGTTGACTCACCATTTAGTGTTTTTTTTAGCCGGATGTGGTAAGATATTTTATGATTTAAATGAAGAAACTTTTTAAATCAGCAAAAGCAGTAAGGATGAAAAGTAATGGAATCAGAAGAAAAGAAGCATAAAAGAAGAGTACATTATTCGGGAAAATATCCGAAGAGATTTGAAGAAAAGTATAAGGAACATAGTCCGGAAAAATATCAGGATATTGTTGAACATGTAATAGCTAAGGGTTCCACTCCTGCGGGAATGCATATATCGATTATGGTGAAGGAAATACTTGATTTTCTTCAGATAAGGCCGGGACAAAAGGGGCTGGACTGTACTCTTGGTTATGGTGGTCATACAAGAAAGATGCTGGAATGTCTGCAAGGGGAAGGATGTATCTATGGATTAGATGTAGATCCTATCGAATCTGAGAAGACTGTAGCAAGACTTCGGGCTGCCGGATACGGAGAAGATATTTTTAAGTTCAGACTTATTAACTTTGCAAATATTGATAAGGTAGCCGAAGAAGCCGGAAAGTTTGACTTTGTACTGGCAGATCTTGGAGTATCTTCTATGCAGATAGATAATCCTGAGAGAGGCTTTTCTTATAAGATAGATGGACCTCTGGATCTTAGACTTGATCCTGAACATGGAGAGTCTGCTGCTGAAAGACTTCATAATATTTCAATAGATGAATTCGTAGGAATGCTAATAGAGAATTCGGATGAACCTTATGCACAGGAAATAGCAGATAAGGTTTTCGGCCTCATGAAGAAGGGTAAACCTATGAATACCACCACTGAACTTAGACAGGCCATAGAAGATGCACTGTGGAAGCTGCCTAAAGATGAAAAGGATCAGGCAGTAAAAAAAAGCTGTGCGAGAGTATTTCAGGCTCTTAGAATAGATGTGAATAGTGAGTTTGAAGTACTGTATTCATT
>JAILMQ010000181.1 GCA_024692605.1 Eubacterium sp. | reverse complement strand
TACTTAATCTTACTTGTTATCGATTCAATCATAACAAGCATAGCCATGGCTCGCATCCTCTTACCAAGTTCAGAAAATCCATATACTGTAAATCTATTCTCCTCCGACACAGATTGCTCCCTAGCAAATATATCAAGTGTTCCATCAGTAAATACCTCTAACTGATCTATAAGTTCTCCTGCTGATTCATTTTCCGACTCATTCTCCTGAAGATACTCTCGCATAGAACGTATCGTAGGACACGAAATATTTTTCCTTTTTCTCGGTCTTGTTGATGAATATTCTAGAAAATAATTGTTATACATATTTCTGATTGCTCTATCTATAACAGCTATATGCCTGCTTGTAAGCACTGTTGGCTTAAGCGCCTGTTCACAAATTGCATAGGCAAACTCAGCCTTTTCTGCTATAAATCTATCCTTATCAGGTACATGGTCTGGCACATGAAATGGATTAATGTAAAAAACATTCTCTGCCGACTGAGTAAGATTTATATACTGACCTCCCCATTTTTCTGCAATCCCCTTATACTCTGACATCGGATCTATAACTACGATATCATCATTTGAAAAACATAGGACCTGTCCCATCTCCATTTTCTCCTGAAAAGACTTACCAGCGCCTGGCACACCAAATACCATGCCATTTCCATTTTTAAGTTTCTTCCTGTTTCCGAGTATGAGATTTTTTGAAACCTTATTGAATCCATAGCAATATCCATACTCATGATCAATCTCCTGAACATTAAATGGAGTAAATACTGAAAGCGATTCTGTTGTTAGCGACCTCATGGTCTCAAGAAACCTTGCTCCAGTTGGAAGAGTTGTATTCATGCCAGCTAGCTGATTATATGAATGTGGTACTATTTCCATGTTGTACCCACTTCCGATAATCATAATCTTCTCTTTTCTTTCTTCTAACTCTTCCATGGAATCAGCTCTAATAAGAATAGTTATTCCTACGTAAAATAGTCTCTCATCGAATGAGCGAAGGCTATCAAGCATCTCCTCAGATTCCTGTTGCTGCATCCTTTTCTCATAAGAAATATTACTGGAATAATCCCCATTTTCATTCTTTTTTTCCTGTTCCTTATTGATGCTTCGCTCATTTCCCATATACTTTTTCATCACAAGGTTATATGCATAATGATTATCCATAGGTTCGCAATCCATAGTGATTATCACTGGAAACGGAACATTTGCTAATTCATTTAAGAATACATCGGAAAGGCCACTAGCAAATTGTCGCACAAAAAGTGTGCAGGCAACCTTTCCTTCCTCCATCTCCAAATATTCTTTGTGTTCACGAAGAGAAGTATTGATAATATCATTTCTCCAATCTCTTTTAATCTTCAGATATTTATCCCAATCAAAGTGAAATGTTTCCTCCTTTCCCATGCGATAAAAACTATGAAGTGCTCTAAGTCTATCTGTAACATCTAATGGAACTAACGTGCTTCCAAGTCTATTGAAAAGTTGCTGCATGGAAAATTCTATGGTATTAAAATACGTCCTTGCACTTTCAAAATCAGTCTTTTGACAAGTTACCACAAAATACCTAGACTGCATAAGTCCTTCTCTTCCTTCGCTTAATCTCTTTTCTATAAGATTATGATATTCCTCTGCAAGTGGTTCTAAGCTCTTATCAACTGCTTTATGTAGAAGAGTCTTTCTAAGACGCTTATTATCTGCATAGTGATTACTTATGATAATCTTATAAGAAACATTCATGGAATTTAGAAGCATCCTAAACTTATTGATGGTCTGCTCCTTTTCAGTTTCATCCTGAGTTGAGAAATTTATATCTTCAAAAAGGTATACCTTATCAAAAAGATGTATCCCTTTCTTATTTTCAAGTTCAAATATTCCTTCCTTTGAGATTCGATAAATCGGTATCGTATCTTGAACGCAATATGGTACCTTAATAATCTTTTCTGTTTGACGCTTGTAGCCGTCATGTAACTTAAACATCTAAAAACTCCTTTCTTTAATCCCCAAGACCACTCTCAGATCCACTCTTCAAGTGGCCTTGGGATTTAAATAATTGTCTAACAAGTTTTACTTGTAAGACAAGCAGTATGCGTTTCCGAATATGTGCTGTTAGTGAAGCTTACCGCTAATTGCTGCCTTCTTTTCATCAACGACCATTTTCATTTCCTGTGATTTGCTCTTATCTAAGCTTCTATCATGAGTAGCAAGACTTAACTTATGCTCTTTAGAATCATAAGCATATACATTATCAGAAAGTCTATCCTCCGGTCTGACTTCACCCTGATTTACACTCATAACCATGTCTTGAAGTTCTAATTCACTGTAACCTTGATTAGGGACAATGATTACTTCGTGCACAGAACTTGGGAGAATAAAGAAATCTCCTCCAACTTTTTCAGATATCATTTCAAGTGCATCTGGATCTGTCATCCATATCGCACCATTTACCTTCGTAGCATTTGAAAGCACATACATACGAGCTTCAGACTCAGGGAACATATCAGCGAACATTTCTCTTGCTTCCTCTTTACTCATGCCCTGATCCATGATATCCGGTAAAATCAAATCCATCATCATCTCCTGCATATCAACAAAGTACATCGGATTATTCTTCGCCATGTTTTCTCTAGCAATGGCATCAAGTTCCTCCGCAGTCACTCCAAGTCCATTTGCTATAGCATCAGTTATAGGTGCTGAGGCAATACCCGAAGCATCCCTAGATACCATAATGTGATATGTTATGGATAAATCCTCAAACTCAGTATGTGGACGATTTTCTAGCAACTGCTTATTGTTCTTGGTATTTACAATCTTTGCAAATATCTTATCCCTAGCAGTTTCAATATTACTTATTTCCTTTACAATGTCAGAAGAAATCCCTCTGTGTTCAACATGCTCCTTATACTGCTCAGAAATGTCACTCATAACACTCTCTAAAGAAGTTCCTTCATTGTACTGTTCATAATATCCATTTAGATAGATAACCGGAGCTATGCTATCATGTCCGCGTATGCATAAGCCATCTAACTCAAGACCATTGTTTTTAAATGTCTTATTAATGCTAACTTCAAATTCCGAATATGTATCCGGTAATTCTCCTAAAATGTGTTCTTTTACATAATTCTTAAAATCTTCATAATTCATCATAATTTTAATTCTCCTTTTCTAATTTAGTTATTTTTATTAGTTTCTGCTTTGTTCTCAGTTACTCTTGGACTTCTTTTTGCAAGATTTGTAAGCTTCCTTATACAGGTGTTGTATCGCTTCTTCATATCTGCCTTACTTTGTAAGTCCGTAAATTCAATTTCTTCAATTATTATTTTCTCTGTCATATTCTTCCTCTCTTTCTATCGTTCGATAAACTAATGGTTTCTGTAGCATTATCCTAAGCCTAGCCTTCACTATTTGCGGAAGTGTCATGCCATTTCTCTCATAGAATCCACATAAGCCAATAACCGCTATAAACGGCATGCATAGCATAATCGCCACATTGATATTTACTTTGTATACAAAAATAAGAGTTAGCATTGAACCAACTCCTACAATAAGTGCCACACTTCCGTATGCACACTCTCTAAGCGACAAACCTTTGTAAAAATCATCCTTAAAGCCTGCCACATCTTGATTGATTTGTTTTGTGATAATATCACCCCCTTATAATCCAAATGCCTTCTGCATTACTGCATCGCTTGATTTAACCGCTGAAGATATTGCACCCATCTTGATACAATACCCTAAAAGAGTTATAATCGCCGACTCTGAATCAAGGCTTATGGTATCAATAAATGTCGTACTTATCACTATCACCACTGCTATAAGCAACGCTGACAGTACATAGCCGAAAAATGTTTTTATGTAGGAATAACCTACCTGAGCCGTCTGTCCTCCTGCAGCAAGTGTTGAAAGTGCAACTCCAGCAAATGGTGCTATCATATATATCTTGATAATTCGATTTAATATGGTAAATACCACCATAAATCCACATACACAAGTAAACAAGAAGAATAAAAAAGACGTTAGAAATGCAACTAACGCTCCCCATCCTGATGCCTCTGTCACAGCATCATATATCTCAGCACCGTCAAAGTAAAATCCAAACTTAGCCTCACCTAGTATGGCTTTTGTAAGCACTCTGGCCCACTTCATAAACTTAGGCATCCACGTCAAGGCGAGGCTCATAACATTTGTCACAATAATAAGCCTGATAAATAATTTTATGGTCCTATCCATTGTCATATCTGTATGAAGATCTACTGATTCTCTACAGAATGAATAAACAAAGAATAAAACCATAAGTGTAACCGCTACTGTATTTAGCGTCGTGTATATATCTGAAACCTGTGTCCACGTTTCTTTGTATACACCTCTTGTTGGATTCTTGACTAGAACCTTGCTCCCAAGATCCATCAAATCATTCCAAACATACCCACTCATCTCAAAAAATGATTTACCACTAAAAAAGTCACCTAAGTCTTCAAAGAACCCAGTGACCGAATCCCACAATCCCAAATTTCTCACCTCTTTTCATGAAATATTGTTTTTTTAAGTTGCTCCAAGAAGTTTTAAGATAGATGGAACAGCAATCATAATAAGTCCACCTACAACTTTCTTAATAGCTGAACTTTGCTGCGTGGTATCATGTGCAGAATAAGCTGTACCAAAATCAAGAAGTCCCCATGCAAGAAATATAACTCCAACACCACCTACACATGCAAGCACAATATCCTTAAGGACATCTATACCATCTGTAACTTCTGATATATCCGTCTCATTCTTTTTAGCTGCGTACGCAACCATAGGTCTAGCAAATACTAATCCATACAAGGATGCATTCAAAACTAGAATCCTTCTTTTAATCTTTGAAAATCTGTTT
>JAILMQ010000043.1 GCA_024692605.1 Eubacterium sp. | reverse complement strand
AGATTCTTCTCAGCAATAGCCGTAAGACCTATTATGGCATTCATCGGAGTACGAATATCATGAGACATTGTAGATAGGAAATCCGTTTTTGCCTTATTTGCAGATTCAGCCTTACTTGCTGTTATCTGAAGTCGCTTATTCAGATATATCATATAGAACAGATCACAGAGGAACAGAATCAAGAGTCCCACAGATACAACTCCAAAGAGTACCTAGTTGCTGTTCTTTACATTTAGATCCTCAGACGGCACAAGGCTTAACATAGTCCAGCCTACTGCAGTTGATATCGGAGTAAAGGCAAGCACACAATCTTCTCCATGGGAGTTGGTCATTGAAATAGATCCTGTCGCCGAAGTAATCCTGTCAAAAAGCTTCTTTGACGTCTCAGGATCAGTTGTATTGTAGGATTTATAGAATTCAAAAAAACTGGAGTTCTTAAAGTTGCTTCCTTTAAGGATATAATCAGTCGCTTCCTCCAAATTCATGTTACTACTGTTTCTTATTCTGTTCTGAGTCTTTCAACCACACTTTTTCTGCCAAGTCTTCTATAAGCCACTGCCGGAATAATAAGTATGATAACTAATATCACCGGAAGACAGATTGCAAGTGATGTCAGACTGAAATGCCATGAAAACATAGGAAGATTATTAACAAATGCCTTCACCGCGGTTATATTAATAATACTTGATATAAGTATAGAAAGTACAGATGTATATGTAAAATATCTTAAACCTTCTCTTTTCAGACTTCTCTTTTGTTGCTTTCTGGTCATTCCTACAGCTTCTAACATTGCAAGTTCACGACTTCTTGCGATAATAGAAGCAACCATGGTATTACCAAAATTCATAACTCCGATAATGCCGAGCACTACTGCCACCAGGGCCCCGGCTATCGCAAAGAGTTCTCCAAAGGACTTATTATCCTCTATCACACTTTGCTTTGAAGTATAACTAAGGGATGTATCCTTAGTATAGCTGCTTATCCACTTTTCAAAAGATGCTTCTTCTGCATCCTCAACATCGACAAGTGTACGCATAGGATCACATGAGCCATATACTGCTTTATACTCATCCTCAGGAAGTATAAAGTTACATTCAATCGGAGCATATACCGGATACTCAATTACCATAGGTATATCTACAAGTGCATAAACAGTATATTCTCGTCCCTCAATCTCAACCTTATCTCCGGGATTTACTATGTTAATAAATCCATCACTGGCATATTGCCATCTCTCAGCAAGAACATAATTGCCTGAGTTGTATTTTTCCCAGTCAATGTTTGTTGTTCCATACATGGTCTGAACGTCTTCCAGCTTTTCAGCCACAAGTTCACCTATACCATAGGTGTTGCCTTCCATAGTACGTTTACTACGTATATCTTTAAGATAATCTTTTACAGAGTAGCCTTCGTATGTATAGAAGGATTCTATCTGCATCTTTACTGTCTCATCTGAATAGAAATATTCTTCAATCTCACTCCATACCTCCGGAGAAAACTCATGTTCACCGTGAGTAAGATATAAATTCCCGATTTTCTCAACGCCCTTCTGCTTACTCAGTTCAGTAAGAAAAGAACTGTCAACTGCATTTAAATCTTTCTCCGAAACACCTGCATTATCAAGAAGAGAGTCCTGAACACAGAAATCAGCTGCTATGAAATCCTCTGCAAACGTCTCTGTGCTGAAGCTGTTCGACAAAGTATATGCACTGTTAAGCAATACAAGTGATAATGTAAGTGAAAGAACTACCAAAATAATCTTCTTTTTTGGTTTGCCGTTCTTCTTAAGTCTTCCTGTATAACGGGCTGCCTCCACCGGAGCAATCTTCGATACCAATCTGCAAGGTTTTCTTGAACTTATTAAAACTGTAAGATATGAGAATGCCACAGTGAACAGGATTATCCATATACTCATATGAACATGGCCTTTATTAACACCTGCCGTATTAATAAACTGTCCAATCATCGGAAGCAGCCATCCACCTATTCCACAGCCTATAACAAGGCCAATAGGAATAGCTATTAAGCATATGCGTCTTGTTCTCAGCTTTACAATCTTACGTATCTGCTTTCCGGAGGTTCCGATGGTTTTAAGAAGTCCATATTCCTTCATATCGGATATTATATTTATATCGAATATGTTATAGATGATAAGGTAGCCTGCAAGCATGAATATTACCAATGCCACAGCACATACCAGGGAAGCTACCGGATCCATATAATTATACTGTCCCATAGATGATGCTCTTAATTCGCTCAGTAAGCTTCCCACCACTGTAAACAGTGATGAAAAAAGAACTGTAGTCAGTATAACTGAAAATGTCATTACCGAATACTTCCCTCTGTTCACCCTTAGTGAACCTGAAGCAAGTTTTTTTATTGCTTTTTTACTTTTGTTTGCCATAATCCTATCCTACCTTTTGTATGTTTTCTTACAAAAGATAGAGTAGCATATAACTCTTTCCAGATTATTTCCAGAATCTTTCATGTTTGAAAGATTATCAGCCACCAAACTTTGAAGCCACGAGCTTAAGATTTTCTCTTATTGGCAGATGCTGAGGACATATTTTCTCACATTTGCCACAGCCTATGCAGTCTCCCGGCTTACCAAACACCTGGGTAAGTCTGTCATAGTATTCGCCCTGAGGGGTAAATGGTTTACCCTCAATCTCCTGCATCTCAGTATTATAGACAGAAAAATATTTTGGTATCGGAATATTCTTAGGGCATCCGTCCACACAGTAAGCACAGCCTGTACATGGTATGGCTATACTTGAGTTGATCATATCTGTAGCCTTCTTTATTATCTCCATCTCTTCAGCATTTAATGGAGTAAAATCCTTCATATATCCGGTATTATCCATCAGCATGTCCATGTTTCCCATACCTGAAAGAACCATCTTTACATTTGGCTGACTTGCTGCAAATCTAATGGCCCAGGAAGCAACCGACTTATCCGGAGAATAATTCTTAAACAATTCTTCAACCGGTGACACTACATTTGCCAGAGTTCCGCCTTTGACAGGCTCCATAACGACTACCGGCTTACCATGTTTTTCACATACCTCATAACATTTTTTCGACTGTATTACTTCACTTTCCCAGTCAAGATAATTAATCTGAAGCTGAACGAATTCAACTTCCGGATGCTCAGTAAGTATCCTGTCCAGCAGATCTGCTCTGTCATGATATGAAAAGCCCATATGTCTCACATATCCTGCTTTCTTCTTATCTGCCAGCCATTCAAAGCATCCAAACTTTTGATATTTTTTATAATGATCCTCTCCCAGATCATGAAGAAGATAGTAATCAAAAAAATCCACTCTTGTTTTCTCAAGCTGAGTCTTAAACACGTTCTCCATCTCTTCTTCGTTGTTAAAGAACCCACCATGAAGTTTTGTTGCCAAAGTAAACTCGTTTCTGTTATGTCTGCTTACAAGTGCTTCACCAACGGCATCTTCACTTTTAAAACCACAATACATCCATGCCGTATCAAAGTAAGTAAACCCCTCAGATATAAAATAGTCCACCATTTTCTTGGTGAGCTCTATATCTATATTTCCAAACTTTCCGGATGTTGCAAGTTCAGGAAGACGCATCATTCCAAAGCCAAGTTTCTTAGTATCCTCTCCAAAAATATTCCCCATGTGATACCTCCAATACTTTCAACAAATAAATAACTAATGGAACCCAAAAACTATTATATCATAAACTTTAATCGTAACCCAGTTTTCCTTAAGCTACTGCTAAAGCAATAATCCTTTTACTTTATCTAATATAGTTATATCTGCCGGAAGCCAGTCAACTGAATCAATTGTTTCTTTAGTCAGCCACTTTGCAGCTTCATGTTCCTTGAGAACTAAATCGCCTTCCACTATGCTACACAGGAAGCAATCCATAGAAAGATGGAATGTTGGATAATCATATTCGATAGTATCAACATACTTCTCAACTTTGATTACTGTATCCAGTTCTTCTTTTATTTCCCTGACTATTGCCTCTTCAGGAGTCTCTCCTTCCTCTATCTTTCCACCCGGAAACTCCCATCCATCTTTTAAGTCTCCGTATCCTCGTTGAGTAGCAAAAATCAACTTTTGTGATTCATTAGTTTCCTCATCATTCGTTTCAGCCATTATGATAGCCCCAACAACACGAACGGCTTTGAGATAGCTTCCATCTTCTCGAATCCATATATATTTACCTTCTTTTATGCCTTTTATCTTGTGTAAACTCATATTGTTTCTCCATCTCGTCCTTATCAGTATATGCCATAATGAATTCTGATTTCACCACACAATATCAAATGAAACTTCCGGTTCCTGCGTACTATAGTCAACAAATATAATTACGTTATAAAAATCATCATGTTCCGGATTTTCCGCAGCCTTTATACCAATAGATATTTCTATACATTCATCATTAATAGACAATCCCATAACATACCAATTCTCTTTTAAATACTCTAAACTAAATTCATTCTTTAAACGTATATCCCAATCACTACCACTATTATCTTCAAAAAACGTAGTAATCTCTTTATAGATTTCGTCATAACATTCTTCCATTATCTGATCAGATTTTTTATAAATACTCTCTATGGAATTAAAGACATAATCTATATTATCTTCTCTCACAATAATATCATACAAATCATAGGAAGCATCCGGTTTATCTCCGAAAGAATGATTGCCAAATCCACATAGTATGCCTATATAATATGCATCTTTCGAACTTGTGTCCTTAACTAAAATCCCATTTCCAAAATACGGATTTTCAATTTCAACCGCAGATAATATTTTCTTGTCACCATATTTCAAATGATTAAGGTTTTTTAGTTTCTTTTCAATTTGTTTTTGCTCTTTGGTTAATGCAGGGCTTTCTTCTTTATCTGTATTAAACAATTTGTTAAAAAACGACATTATTTATACTCCTATAACTTTTTCCGTAATTATCTCAACATCTACTGGCATTTTCCTTACAAGCTTGGTTGGAATTCCGAAATTGTTCAACTGATTCATAAATGCATCTACGTATGCTTCATCTTTAATGCCTTGTTGATATGAAATGAAAATACTCCCAGCAACTGCCGCAATTTCTATACTTATTTCACTCCGTCCTACTACATGAGTCCAGAATTCTCTAATATGTTTTTCAATTGAGCTATATTTCCACTTGCCGACGTAGCTTACTCCATATGTACTAAAAGGTTTAACAGCTGCACGAATCTCATCAACAGCTTTCTCTTTATCTTTAATAGTAGGAAGTTTCATAAGCAAATTCACTTTTGAAGCAAGCGCATTCTGGATGAACACTTGCTATAGCACGAGCCATAAGAAGAGTTATCATGTTCCCAGGAGTTGCTCCATATTCAGAAGCAAATCTGACAAACTCAGCTTCCGGTATCGCTATATCATAAAACATATGTTCACCTGATTCGGAACCACCATCAGCCACACATTTGAATGCAGCATGCTGTTCTTCTGGTTTCTTTGAACTATATGATGAGCATTCAGCACTGTCTGCAAATAATTTTTCTATTGGATCATCAGTTTCTTCGTCTGAAATAGGAACTTCCAACGTTAATATATCCTGTACTTCAACATCTCCATACCGTTCACTCATATAATAATACAGGAGTGTAGAAAGCATACGATACATTTGATTTCCATCGGCCAGCCCATGAAAGATATCAAAATATATATAATCGTCTTTATAGCATACCGCCCATACATGATAATTGACTTCTTTAGTTAAAAGTCTTATCGATTTTATCATCCAATCTAACACATAAACGTACACCCAAATAATCACCACTACTATAGACAGCCGTGAAATCACCAATAGTAATTCTCATTTTATTTACTTTCTCTCCAATTTTTATGTTACCAAAGGATTAATCTTAAACATTCCCATAGACGCCTTAACGCTATATACGATTATTTAATTATCTTCCAGCATAAAGTGCTAACATCTCAGCCCGGCAAATTGGAATTTATCCTAAAAATCCATCTTATTCTTCAACTTATTTACCAGAGATGCATCTAATTTGTTTAGAAGCTCCTGCATCGAAATTTGGCCAGACTTTCTTATTTCCTTAAGTTGTTCAGAATCCTTTATTTTTCTATCAG
>JAILMQ010000169.1 GCA_024692605.1 Eubacterium sp. | reverse complement strand
AGCTTCTTGGTACAGCGGCTCTTTCTGAAAGATATTTTTCATCCGGAGACGGAATAGAAGGAAGTATAACCTCCGGCTCCCACAACTTTATTAATGATTCGGGACTTTATATATGTACAACCAAGGGTGCTCTTTATTTTGACAATAATGAGATATTTACCAATGAAATACCACCAATGATTACTGTTTCTGAGGTAAATGTGGATGGTGAAGTATATTACTATAATCAGCTGGATGAGGAACTTACAATTCCTTCGGATACCCAGAGGGTAGAGATATCATTTTCTGTTCTCAGTTTTTCAAACAGAGAGAACATAAAGGTTCAGTATCAGCTGGAGGGCTTTGATTCAGAACCAATATATCTTGACTATGATGATAATTATGAGGCTGTCTATACTAACCTTGAAGGTGGAACATACTTCTTTAAACTTAGTGCAGCCAATGGAGATGGTGTGAAAAGCACCAATGATATGACCTTTAAAATAACCAAAGAGCTGGGATTTTTTGAATATAAGATTGTCAGAATAATTATTGTTGTGCTGATACTGGCTATTCTGGCAGGACTTCTTATAGTTGTTTTCAAATACCAGATTCAGTTTATGGGTAAGAATAAAGAGCTTGAAAATCTTACCAGAGAGCATGAAGATGCCCTTAAAAATAATACAGCTAAAACTGACTACCTGGCTAATATGAGTAACGAAATAAAGACTCCTGTAAATGCAATCATCAGTTCTGCCAATAATATCCTGAAGGATGTAAATACTGATGAAAATACTCAAAGTGAACTTAGTTCCATCATAGATAAGAGTCAGGATGTTATCAGTATGGTAGATGAAACAATCCAGCTGGCACGACTTGAATCAGGTTCTGAAATAGTTCTGGAGGAACCTTATTCAATATCCACCCTTATCTGTGATATATCAGATAATATGCTTAATAAGCTTACTGATAAGCCTATTAAGTTCCTTGTGGATCTGGGTAAAAATCTGCCGGATATTCTTATTGGTGACTTTGATAAGATTAAAAATGTATTGGAAATCATTCTTGATAATTCCATCAAGTATACAAAGGAAGGTTCAATAACACTTTCTGTTGAATGCTATGACTATACCAATAATAATGATGATAATTCCTGCAATCTTGTATTCAGTATCTCAGATACAGGAACAGGAATCAGTGATGAAAGACTTGAGCATATTTTTGAGATTTATTATATAGATGAATCCAAGAAGTCTGTTGTAAATGTAGGTAACGGTGTAAGTATGTCCATCGCCAAAAAGCTGTCTGACATAATGGAAGGAGAGCTGGTGGTAGACAGTACATATGGAGCAGGTAGTACATTTACCTTCTCACTTACTCAGGATAAACCGGATGTTGATGGTAAATCAATACCATTAAATGAGAATACTATAGAACGTGTATCAAGAGAAGAAGCAGAAAGAATGAGAGCTCCTGAACTTAAGATTCTTCTTGTTGATGACGTTGAGATCAGTAGAAATGTGGCTTATGATATCATTTCCTCTATGGAAATAAAATGTGATACTGCATCCAGTGGTATCAGTGCCATTGATATGGTTATAAATAATGATTATGATCTTATCTTCATGGATATCGGAATGCCGGTTATGAATGGTGTGGAAGTACTTAAGGAGATTAAAGAATTATCTGATTCTTCTTATGCTGATCTTCCTGTTATTGCCATGTCTGAAGATGTTATAGGAAAGAATAGAAATGATCTTATTGAAGAAGGTTTCTCTGATGTTATCCTTAAACCATTTGATCTTACAGTTCTTGCGGGAATTGTTATTAGATTTGCGGATCCTGAGAAAGTAAAATATAAATCAAATGACGTTACGGAATATATATCCGAATCCAGATATGGTGAAGGGCTTAAGAAGCTTGAAGAATATATGGATGTATTAAGTATTCTTGATAAGATTGGTGGGAATATCGATGTTTATAACCGAATCTTAAGTACCTTCTATAACCAGAATAAAGATGCTATTAAGGAATTAGATGAAAAACTGAGCAGTGATTTCAGAGGCTTCAGAAATAAGATTCATAATATTCGTAATGGCTGTCAGAATATCGGTGCCTTTGAGGCTGCTGAAATAATCCTTAAGTTCGAGGATGCTATCAATAGCGGTAATAAAAACTATGTCAGAAATAATACGGGAATCATGTATGACTGTATTCAGGTACTCACAGAGACTATCAAGGAATATCTTGATTTTGTAAATGAAGATGCTACCGCAAAGGATAAAGAAGTAATCCCTGAAACCGGTGAACAAGATTCACCTAAGCCAAAGGATTATGATCCTAATATGGATTCTGCCTTTATCATAGATCCTGACAGACAGGAAATACCTGAAGAAGAGGAAGATATCCATGAGGAAGAGGATGATGTTAAAACTATAGATATTGATAAGCTTCGCACTATGAGAGAGGCTACATATTTGGAAGATATAAATACAATTAATAACATCTATTTGGAAATATGTGATGATGAATATGTGGGAGAGGATGTTGAATTCCTTAAGGTACTGGGAGAGAGTATAGAGAAAATTGATTTTGTTGAGATCAATGATCTTCTGGGTACCTATATAAGTCTTAAGAGCAGTCTGTAATTCATGATGTTTTTTAGATTGCTTCTATTCACACAGATTTCACTTTACAATATACTTTCATTTGTTTATAATCACTCTCGGAGCGAAGCTCCGATTAGGATGGTATTCCTATGGAAACTATACCTGCAGATGTATCATGAATAATCAAAGAAGTCAGGCATTACCTTCTTAGCCACTGTTTTAAAACTTAGGTTTAAATAATGGAAGGAGGGTGATAGTATGAGGATTGGATTTATTGGAGCCGGTCGTGTTGGTAATACGCTGGGAAAATATCTGACTGAACACGGGAAAGATGTTTCAGGCTATTATAGCAGAAATCCCGAGCATGCCAAGGAAGCCGCAAGATTTACTGATACCATGTACTTTAGTAATGTTTCTGATTTGATTAAAGAAAGTGATGCTGTTTTTCTGACAGTAAGTGATAATGCCATAAAGCTTTGTTTTGATGAGATCAAGGCATTACCATGTATTTCAGAAAAGATTGTCTGCCACACCAGTGGCGCAACTTCTTCAAGAGTATTTGATGATACTCCATTTCAGGTATATGGATATTCTGTCCATCCTATATATG
The DNA here is from genome assembly GCA_024692605.1 of Eubacterium sp. Classification (GTDB taxonomy): domain Bacteria; phylum Bacillota; class Clostridia; order Lachnospirales; family Lachnospiraceae; genus Eubacterium_Q. The sequence continues at coordinate 9,472 of JAILMQ010000169.1, read as the reverse complement.
CTGTTTCTGATAAATATACAGCATATAAAAGTTTTTCCAACGCATTTATTACAATTGAAGGAAACGAAAAGTATCTAAGTGATCTGGTTACATTTTTTAAAAACACAGGTCTTGAAACCGGTACTATTTCCACGGATTCCAAGGTCAAATATCATGCAAGTGCAGTTTTTGCCAGTAACCTTGTGTGCGGAATATACGGAACTGCAGTAAGACTTATGACTGAGTGCGGATTTGATGAGGAAACTGCCGCAAGGTCATTAAAGGGGCTTTTTCTTGATAATGCAACCGGACTTGCTGAAAAAGGACCTATAAATCAGCTTACCGGTCCCATTGACAGGAATGATACTCAGACGGTTATAAACCATATAGCTTCACTAAGTAAAGAAGATGCAGATGTTTATAAACTCCTTTCTCTTGAAACACTGAAGATTGCTAAGGAGAAGAATAAAGAATCGGATTATTCCGAGATGGAAAATATACTTAAGAATGGAGGATAGGATTATGAAGAATACTAGTGTTACATTTAAGGAAATGAAGAAAAAGGGCGAGAAGATATCAATGCTTACTGCATATGATTATTCAACTGCTAAGCTTGTTGATGAGTCAGGTATTAACGGAATCCTTGTTGGTGATTCCCTTGGAAATGTAATGCTTGGATATCCTGATACAGTATCAGTAACAATGGAAGATATGATTCATCATGGAGCAGCTGTTGCCCGTGGTGCAAAAAATGCCCTTGTGGTTATAGATATGCCTTTTATGTCTTATCAGGCAAGTGTTTATGACGCAGTTGTTAATGCAGGAAGACTGATGAAGGAAGGAAGAGCCGGTGCTATCAAGCTTGAAGGTGGAGAGGAGATAATTCCACAGGTTGAAGCTATTGTAAAAGCCAGCATTCCTGTTATGGGACATATCGGACTTACTCCACAGTCAATTAATTCAATGGGTGGATATAAAGCCCAGGGAAGAGATATAGCTTCAGCAAAGAAGCTTATAAAAGATGCAAAGCTTCTTGAGGAGGCTGGTGCATTTGCAGTTACACTGGAATGCGTTCCGGCAGAGCTTGCAAAATACATATCTGATGAGATATCAATTCCAACTATCGGAATCGGTGCAGGTGCAGGAACAGATGGCCAGATTCTGGTATATGCTGATATGCTTGCAATGTTCAGTGATTACAGACCTAAGTTTGTAAAGAATTTTGCAAATGTTGGAGAGGCAATGAGAGAAGGCTTCAAAGCATATGACGAGGAAGTTAAAAAGGGTACATATCCTGCAGCTGAACATACATATGCAATTGATGAAGCAGTATTTAAAGAAGCAATTGGTAAATAAGGAGACTGAATATGAGTATTGTAATAGCTAAAACAGTTGAAGAAGTAAGAAGTTACGTAAAAAAATGGAGAAAAAACGGAGAGACTGTAGGTCTGGTTCCTACAATGGGTTATCTTCATGCCGGTCATCAGTCTCTTATAAAAAGATCAGTAGAGGACAATGACAGAACTGTAGTAAGTGTATTTGTTAATCCTATACAGTTCGGACCAAATGAAGATCTTGAGGCATATCCAAGAGATATGGAAAGAGACAGTACACTTTGTGAAAATACCGGAGCAGATCTTATATTTAATCCTGAACCGTCAGAAATGTATAAAGATGGATTTGTATCCTTCGTTGATATGGATGGTCTTACAAATCATTTATGTGGTTTATCCAGACCAATACATTTCAGAGGGGTTTGTACTGTATGTAACAAGCTTTTCAATATCGTAGGTCCGGACAGAGCTTACTTTGGACAGAAGGATGCTCAGCAGCTGGCTGTTATCAAGAGAATGGTAAAGGATCTTAATATGCCACTTGAAATAGTTGGATGTCCTATCGTAAGAGAATCAGATGGTCTTGCCATGAGTTCGCGTAATACTTATATGAACGTAGAAGAAAGAAATGCAGCTCTTATCCTCAGTAAATCAATTGCTCTTGGTCAGAAGCTTATTGAAGAAGGTGAAACAAAGGCTTCAGTTGTAGTTGAAAAGATGACGGAGCTTCTTAAGTCTGAACCAATGGCTGATGTTGAATATGTAAATGTAGTTGACAATCTTACAATGGAAGATATCGATGAGATCAGAGGAGATGTTCTTGTGGCAATTGCAGTAAGAATAAATAATAAAGTAAGACTTATTGATAATTTTATTGTTAATGTATAAATATATTTTTAAGGAGTGTCCTAAATGTTAGCAACATATCTAAAATCCAAAATTCATAGAGCAGTAGTAACCCAGGCTGCACTTGATTATGTTGGAAGTATAACAATTGATGAAGATTTAATGATTGCCTGTGGAATAGTTGAATATGAAAAAGTTCAGGTAGCAGATGTGGATAACGGAAATCGTCTTGAAACATATGTTATAGCGGGTGAAGCCGGTTCGGGAATTATCTGTCTTAATGGTGCTGCTGCAAGACTTGTTTCGGAAGGCGATAAGGTTATTATCATGAGCTATGCTCAAATGACTCCTGAAGAATTTAAAGACAACCCACCTAAGGTAGTTTTTGTAAACAAGGACAACAAGATTGAAAGAATTACTAGATACGAGAAACACGGACAGTTATTCGATTTATAAATATTAACTGTCATAGACTCCCTTTTATGATTTACGGAGGAAATGTATATGTTAAGTGGTAAGAATATACTTTTAGCTGTAACAGGCGGTATTGCAGCATATAAAATGGCTGATGTGGCAAGTATGCTTGTTAAGCAGCATGCTGATGTACATGTTGTTATGACAGAACATGCTACTAAATTCATAACTGCAGAAACATTTCAGATTTTAACAAAGAACAAGGTTTTTGTTGATGTATTTGATGAAGATGCAGATCCTGAGTCAGTTCCGCATATAGATCTTGGAACAAGTGCAGACTGCATTCTTGTGGCACCTGCAACAGCCAATATTATTGGTAAGATAGCAAACGGAATAGCAGATGACATGGTATCAACTGTTGTGCTGCCGGCAAGATGCCCGATTCTTATTGCTCCGTCCATGAATGTATATATGTTTGAGAACATGATCGTTCAGGATAACATTTCCAAATTAAAAAAGTTTGGATATACCATTATCGAGCCGGATGATGGACATCTTGCATGTGGTTACGATGGTAAAGGAAAACTTCCTCAGCCATCAGTTCTTGTGGAAGAAGTTCTCCTTGCGGCAGCTAAGGAAAAGGATTTTAAGGGAAAGAAGGTTCTTGTAAATGCAGGACCGACACAGGAAAGTATTGATCCTGTAAGATATATAACAAATCATTCATCAGGTAAAATGGGATATGCTGTTGCAAGAGTTGCTGCCATGAGAGGAGCAGAGGTCACTCTTGTTTCAGGACCTACAGCCCTTAGTACACCAGCAGGAGTAAAGCGTATTGATATAACTTCAGCAGAAGATATGTATAATGCTATGACTGCCAATTCAGATAATTCAGATATTATTATTATGTCAGCAGCAGTTGCGGATTATAAACCTTCTGTTGTGGCTGATAATAAGATTAAAAAATCAGATTCAGATATGGCTATTCCTTTAAACAGAACAAAGGATATCCTTAAAACTATAGGTGAGAAGAAAAGAAAAGACCAGGTTATTGTTGGTTTCTCTATGGAAACTGAAAATCTGATTGAGAATTCCAGAGAAAAACTTACTAAAAAGAATGCTGATATGATTTGTGCCAACAGCCTTACTACTGAAGGTGCAGGCTATCAGGTTGATACTAATATCGTGACACTTATTACAAAAGACGAAGAAATCAGTTTACCGCTGATGTCAAAAGATGAAGTAGCTGACAGTATTCTGGATAAAGCTATAGAAATAATAAATAAATTGTGATAAACTGTTACTTGTTTGAGATTTACCGGTGAATTATATTTGCCGGTAGATACAAAGGTACAGGAGGATACGTATGGAAGCTTATAAACAGGAATTTGTTGACTTTATGTTAGACTGTAACGTTCTTAGATTCGGAGATTTTACTCTTAAAAGCGGAAGAAAATCACCATTTTTCATGAACGCCGGATTATATGTTGAAGGATCTCAGTTAATGAAGCTGGGTGAGTTTTATGCTAAAGCAATACATAATACTTACGGGGATGACTTTGATGTTCTTTTCGGACCTGCTTATAAAGGTATTCCGATAAGTGTTGCAACAACCATTGCATACAGTAAGCTTTATGGAAAAGAAGTAAGATATTGCTCCAATAGAAAAGAAGTAAAGGATCATGGAGATGCGGGTATACTTCTTGGCTCACCAATTAAAGACGGTGACAGAATCGTTGTTGTTGAGGATGTTACAACCTCAGGTAAATCCATGGAAGAAACAATTCCTATTGTAACAGCACAAGGTGATGTTGAGATTGTGGGTCTTATGGTTTCTCTTAACAGATGCGAAAGAGGAAAAGGCGACAAGGGTGCATTGGACGAGATCAAGGATTTGTATGGCTTTGAAACTGCAGCAATAGTTTCCATGAATGAAATAATCGATTATTTAGTTGAAAAGAAAGTTATCGATGACGAACTTAAAGGAAGACTTGATGCTTATTATCAGCAGTACGGAGTACGATAATATAAACTTTTTAAAAGCAGGACATAAATTTATACATAATTGGGAGGTTTTTAACAATGGAAAAGTTATATAAGCAGCTTAAAACAGTTGGGGGATTCAATATAGCAATAGGTGTAATTCTTATAGTTTTCGGTATTGCACTTGGTATACTTAACATAGTATCAGGAGCATCCTTATTAAAGAACAGAAAAAATATTTTATTTTAAAAAATATTTATGTTTTAAGGTTGACTTAATTCAAAACTTGTGATAATATATTTTTCGTTGCAGCGAAAAAGGTTGCTTCTAATGCGCGAGTGGCTCAGTGGTGGAGCACCTCCTTGCCAAGGAGGGGGTCGCGGGTTCGAGTCCCGTCTCGCGCTGCTTTAATAAGAAAAGGACATCCCGAAAAGGATGTCCTTTTCTTATTCAGAGCCCTGGACGTTCTCCAAACAGCAAACCCTTGAGTACTAAGACCTTCTACGATATAAAGGAAATAAAATAATACACAAAAAACCTAAAGGAACTGAGTATCCTTTGGGTTTTTTGTATATTGATTATTGTTTTTTTATATATTATAATAATTTAGTTGTAAATCAGGGAGAAAAACATAGCCAGGTGTGATTTGATGAGTGAATCAAAAATTAAAAATCTAAAAACTAAACTTGGAAAAGCAATTAGAAAATCTTATGAACTTCCTCTCTGGAAGTGGCTTATTGTATGTTTTATTATTTCTTTGGTGGAAGTTTTATTTCTTGAGATTCTCGGAAGAAGGTCTCTTCTGAGTCCATTTGTTTTTATATTCCACAATCCCTTAGTATTTTTATATAACATTCTGATTATTTATTTTACTTTATCCATTTCACTTCTTTTCAAGAGAAGAGGATTTGCAATGGGTCTTATTTCGATGCTTTGGATAGCAGTTGGATTTATTAACTTTGTACTTCTGGGATACAGAATAACACCTTTCTCGGCCATCGATTTTATTATGTTTTCGGATGTGCTGAGTATGTTTAATATATATTTTAATTTTATACAGAGAACTGCGATTATTTTGGGAATTATCCTGTTTATAATTATTATTGTCGTAGCCTTTCTTAAAACACCTAAATTAAAAGGGAAAGTTAATTACGTTCAGGGATCTATTGTTGTACTTGTAATGTTTACTTTAGTTTATCTTATGACCTTCCTGGCTCTTGAATCTTCCCTTATTTCAGATAAATTCACTAATCTTGGCACAGCATACAAAAGCTATGGATTTGTTTATTGCTTTTCCAATAGTGTTATTGATCAGGGAATCAGTAAACCTGATGGTTATTCTGAAGAGGCAATTGAGAATATAGAAAGCGATGTTGCTGAAACTCAAAAAGATTATGAGAAGATAAAGAATTCAAAGAAGACTGTTTATACAAAGCTGTATAAGCGTACTCCTCATATTATTGTTGTTCAGCTTGAATCCTTCATAGATATTAACAGGGTTAAAGGGGTTCATACTGATAAAGAAGCAATTCCTAATTTCAAGAAATATCAGGAAATATATCCATCCGGATTTTTAACGGTTCCTGCAATAGGCGCAGGTACTGCAAACTCTGAATTCGAAATACTTACAGGTATGAAGAGTAAGATATTTGGAGCTGGAGAGTATCCTTACAAAACAATACTTACAACCACACCTTGTGAAAGCATGGCTCAGTTACTTCGTGCAAATGATTATGGAACTCATGCAATCCATAATAATAAAGCTAAGTTTTATTCCAGAGATATTACCTATGCTAATCTCGGTTTCCAGACATTTACTTCTTTGGAATATATGCAGAAATTCAACCGTACCTTAACAGGCTGGGCTAAGGATGACTGCCTTCCTGATGAAATAATTAACTGTCTGGATTATGATGAAAATCCTGATTTTGTATTTACTATATCTGTTCAGGGACATGGAAGATATCCTAAAACAGAGCTTAAATCTATAGAACATGTTAAGGTTACTTTAGATAGTGGAGATGAGGAGCTTACTAATCAGTTTGGGTATTTTGTAAATCAATGTTATGAGATGGATCAGATGATTGCTAATCTTAAGGAAAAGCTTGATGCAAGAGGAGAAGATTATATACTTCTTCTTTACGGAGATCATATACCAAGTCTTACTTTTGAAGAGGATCAGTTTATTAAAGGCTCTCAGACACAGACTGAATATGTTATTATCAGCAATTACGTAACCGGTCTCAGAGATAAAGATATGTATGCTTACGAAATGTCTGATTATCTGCTCAGATCCCTGGGTTATCCTACCGGAATCATGCAGGATATTCATCAGACCTATTATGATAAAAATGATACTTATAAATTCGATAATGCAGTTCATCAGATGCAGTATGATATGCTGTATGGAGATAAATATATCTATAATCATATTACTCCATATGAAAAAGCGGATATGCGACTTGGACTATATGACATAAAGATAAAGGATGTTGAATATAATTCCTCCACTGGAAGTATTGTTATCCGAGGAGAAAACTTTACTCAGTTTTCAAATATATTGATAAATGATGAAAGAATTCCAACGACTTTTGTTGATAATGAAACTATCATGATCATACCGGATGAGGTTTCCAAACCACCCCAGGAAGGAGACACATTTGTGATCGCACAGATTGATAAAGACAAACATGAACTAAGTCGTTCAGAGGAATTTGTATATACAGAGGAGAAATAAAATGATAAGAGAAGACATTAGAAACGTAGCTATTATAGCTCATGTCGACCATGGTAAGACAACCCTTGTTGATGGACTGCTTAAGCAGAGTGGAGTATTTCGTGAGAATCAGGAAGTTGCAGAAAGAGTAATGGATTCTAACGATATTGAAAGAGAACGAGGAATCACTATTCTTTCAAAGAATACTGCTGTTACCTACAACGACGTAAAGATTAATATCATCGATACACCGGGACATGCTGATTTCGGTGGAGAAGTAGAACGTGTCCTTAAAATGGTAAACGGAGTTATCCTTGTGGTAGATGCTTTTGAGGGTCCTATGCCTCAGACAAGATTTGTACTTCAGAAGGCTCTTGCTTTGGATCTTTCAGTTATTGTCTGCGTAAATAAGATTGACAGACCTGATGCAAGACCTGATGCAGTAGAAGAAGAAGTTCTTGAACTTCTTATGGATCTGGATGCAAATGATAAGCAGCTGGATTGCCCATTTATCTATGCATCAGCCAGAGAAGGTGTTGCCTCCTATACTCCTGATGAAAAGGGAACTGATATGAAGCCTCTCTTTGAGACTATCATCAAATCAATCCCTGCTCCGGAAGGTGACCCTGAAAGAGGAACTCAGATTCTTATCAGTACAATAGATTATAATGAATATACAGGAAGAATTGGTGTTGGTAAGGTTGATAACGGCAGCATCAAGGTAAATCAGGAAGCATTAATCGTTAATCATCATGATCCCGAAAGAAAAGAAAAGGTTAAGATCACAAAGCTTTATGAGTATGATGGCCTTTCAAAGGTTGATGTGGATGAAGCAACCGTAGGTTCGATTGTTGCAGTATCAGGTATTGCTGACCTTAAGATTGGAGATACTATCTGTTCCGTAGATCAGCCTGATGCAATTCCATTCCAGAAGATTACTGATCCTACAATTTCCATGAATTTCATGGTAAATGATTCACCTCTTGCAGGTAAAGAAGGTAAATTCATAACAAGCCGTCAGATAAGAGACAGATTATACAGAGAATTAAATACAGACGTATCCCTCAGAGTAGAGGATACTGAGTCAACAGACTGCTTTAAGGTATCCGGCCGTGGTGAGTTACACCTTTCTGTTCTTATTGAAAATATGAGAAGAGAAGGCTATGAATTCGCTGTTAGTAAGGCAGAGGTTATCTATAAAGAGGATGAAAGAGGAAAGAAGCTCGAACCTTATGAGATAGCTATAATCGATGTTCCTGAAGAATTCTCCGGTACAGTTATCAATATGATGAGTATCCGTAAGGGTGAGCTTTCAGGCATGGCACCAACAGATGGTGGAGTAACCAGACTTGAGTTCAGAATTCCTTCCCGTGGTCTTATAGGATTCAGAGGTGAATTCCTTACAGCCACAAAGGGAAATGGTGTAATAAATACAATATTTGATGGATATGACCCATACAAGGGTGATATGAACTATAGATCAAACGGAAGTCTTATTGCTTTTGAAGCAGGAACCTCTGTAACATACGGTCTCTTTAATGCCCAGGAAAGAGGAACCCTGTTTATCGGAGCAGGTGTAGATGTGTATGGCGGTATGGTAGTTGGTGAAACAGGCCGTACAGAAGATATTGAAGTAAATGTATGTAAGACAAAACATCTTACTAACACAAGATCTTCAGGTGCAGACGAAGCCCTTAAGCTGGTACCACCTAAGCAGATGTCACTTGAACAGTGCCTTGACTTCCTTGATACAGATGAGCTTCTCGAGATAACACCGGAGAACCTTCGTATCAGAAAAAAAATACTTGATTCCAGACTTAGACTTAGAGCAAGCAGAAACAAAGATTGAAGTTATTAAATGTTTATTAGTGAGGTGGAATGATGAGAAATCTTACAATGTTAATGGATTACTACGAACTTACCATGGCAAATGGTTATTTCGTAACGGGGAACAAAGACAAGGTTGCTGTATTCGATATGTTCTACAGAACAAATCCGGATGGCGGTGGTTTTGTAATCAGTGCCGGTCTGGCAATGCTTATTGATTATGTGAAGAATCTTAAGTTTACAGAGGAAGATATTGAATATCTACGCGGACGTAAGATGTTTGATGAGGGCTTCCTTGATTATCTGGCTAATTTTAAATTCACAGGTACAATAGATGCTGTTCCTGAAGGAACAATAGTTTATCCTAATATTC
>JAILMQ010000114.1 GCA_024692605.1 Eubacterium sp. | reverse complement strand
GAGAACTTAAGTGCTGATGATGATATCTATATATATTACAAAATGGGCGAGAAGGAGCTGGAATATATAGTTGGTGCTTCCAAGATAACCATTGATAACGAGGAGTATATCATCTGTGCCTGCAGAAGTATTGAATTTATTTCTGATATGAGACAGCGCATGAGACAGATATATCGTATTGCATTCCTGATCATGCTTGTTACAACAGTGATAGTATCCTGGGTTATATCCACAATTCTTGTAAGACCTCTTTCAAGACTTACAAGGGGTACCAGAGAGATTGCCGGAGGAAATCTGTCCTACCGTACAGGACTTACTACCTTCGATGAGGTTGGAGAGCTGTCCAGAAACTTTGATAAGATGGCAGAAGAGCTTGAGGGAAATGTAACGCTCCTTGAAAAGTCTGCCACAGAAAAAGACCGCTTCATGGGGGCTTTTGCTCATGAGGTTAAGACGCCTATGACATCTATTATCGGATATGCTGAAATCCTCAGAACCCAGGAACTGGAGCCGGAGGATAAAGAAGACGCTCTTAATTATATATATTCAGAAGCAAAGCGTCTTGAGAATATGTCCTTCAAGCTTCTTCAGCTTTTTGTTGCTGATAAGGAAAGCCTGGATTTAAAACCTGCCAGTCCTGAGGATATTGTTAAGGATATAGTTGTTCATCTTACTCCTTCCCTTGAGGAACAAGATATCAGTATTGAATGCAGTACCGAACCCGGACTGGTCAGGCTGGAGGTTGACCTTGTCCGAACCCTTATCCTTAATCTCGTGGACAATGCAAGAAAAGCCATGGATAAGAAGGGACTTATTAAGATAGAGCAGAGAATGACAGAAAGCGGAGTTGAATTCGCTATCATAGATAATGGTAAAGGTATGCCAAAGGAAGCAATAGAGCATATCACGGAAGCCTTCTATAGAGTTGATAAAGCCAGATCCAGAGCCCAGGGTGGAGCGGGACTTGGACTTTCCATAGTCGCAAAGGTAGTTGAGCTTCATAACGGTAAGATTGATTTTGAAAGTGAGCTTGGTGAAGGAACAACCGTTACAGTACAACTGAATGTGGACAAAGTAGAAAAATGAATTATCAACGCCAATAACAAGTAATTAACTATAAAAGGATTTGATTCGATGAAGGAAAAAGAAAGCATGACTGAACCTAAAGTTGTAAAACAGAAAAAACCAAAGGTTCATACAAAGGCTAAAAACAGAATAAGAAACTTTGTCATAGTCATTTTGATGATGTGTATCATAGCGGTTACATTTATGCTGCCTTCTTTGGTATTTGCTGTTGAGGACAGACGTCTTACAAATTATGATATTCATTATATGGCGGAGCCTGTTAAAGTTGTTTCCAACAAGATACCACTTACTGAAAAGCTTAGTCTTGAGCCACAGCTTATAAATGAGGGTTCATATATAATTCTTGATGCCAACAACATGGTCAAGAGGGATATACATTTCAGAATGAGTCCTGAGAAGATACTAGATACTGCCAGAACGGCACTTACAGATCAGTTTATCGAGCTTCTGGTAAGTGATGAAAATAAGAAAGAGGTATTTTCGTTTATGGAAACTGCAATAGTTGAGTTTAAGCCTCTTCTTATGATCAAGTCGGAATCCAGCGATATGTTTTTAGTATGGGCAGTTCAGGTTTATAATGACGAGTCTGAATTTACTATAGTTATTGATGATGAGACAGAAAAACTTCTTTCGATACAATGTGTATATCATCTGGAAGGAGATTATGTTGCAAAGGAAGTAAACGGAACGGAATTCGGAAGAAAGCTTGCCAATATGTATGGCTATGAATATCTTTCCATGGACAGAATTGATTCCACCAAGCTTAAGACTATAAAGGTTAAGATGAAGGATAAGTACATGGAATCATCAATTAAATCCGGTGAAAGCGTTATCGGTTGTTATATGGAAAGCTATTATTCTGATACCGATAAAAAACTGACACTGTTATATAATTGTGTTGACGATGAAAACTATGAATATTATAATAATATACTCATTGATGAATACGAGGATGAGTAATGAGCAGCAATAAAAATAATAGAAGTAACAGAAGAAAGAACAGAAGCACCAAGGTGGTTAAGGATATTTACAAATATCGCATGATGCTTCTTCTTTTTGTGATGTTTATAGTGATGATCCTTATTTCCGTTGCTATATATAAAGTCGATAAAAAGGAGATACAGCAGGCTACTATTGAACAGCAAAAAGAGCAAGAGGAGATAGAAGCTAAGGCGGAGCAGGTACGAAAGGAAGCGGAGTACCTAATAATAGGTGAGGATGAACATACCATACCTAAGGATAAAGCTGAAAAGATAATTGAAAAGTTTGCCAAGCAGAATGATATCTCTGAAAGCGAGTATAATAGTGATATGAAAGAGCTTCTTGAGAAACATACAGAGGCTTATGATTTTGTTATTAATTATCCACTTAGGAAGGGTGATCCGAAGTATACAGCAGGTACGGCTGAGCTTACTGAAGATGTGAGCACCATGCCGAAGCTTTATCAGTGGGATGAAAGGTGGGGATATAAGCCCTATGGTTCCGGAGTTTTAGGCTTCACCGGTTGTGGTCCTACCTGTCTTTCCATGGTTGCTTCGTATCTTCTGAAGGATAAGACCATAACACCTTCTTACGTGGCTGATTATTCTACCGATAATGGATACAGTATTGAGGGAAATGGTTCCAGCTGGGATCTCATGTATACCGGCGCCATTAATATGGGGCTTACGGTGACGGAGCTTGCTCTGGTGGAAGATACCATAGCCTCCAAGCTTAAGGAAGGCAAGCCGGTTATACTGGTTCTTTCGGAAGGCCGGTTCACCACTTCCGGACATTATATAGTTCTGGAGGGTTATATCGGTGAGAAGAATGAAGCCGGATTATATGAAGGCGGAGACTTCATAATGCATGATCCTAACTGTTCCTACAACACTGAAAGGACATGGAAATATAATGATTTTCAGGGGGATGTGGAGAATATATGGGTTTATGATGTACTGGAAAAGCCTGATGAAGAGTATAACTTCAGAAATAATGACCGTCTTATGGAACATTATAACAAGCACGGAAAGGATATGGGCTTTAAATCTCCTTCAGAATATGAGGATGCAGCATCAGATGTTGTAAATAATCCTGACGCACTTCATAAAACCGAGTCGGAGGATGGAGATGATGTTTACTATCTTGAGAAAACAAATGAGTTTGTTATCGTTTCGCCCGATGGATATATAAGAACATATTTCGAACCGGATGGAGGAAAGAAATATTACGACCGCCAGTAGCGCTCCAAAGGAAAAACTAATTACACAATATAGAATATAAAACAGTACAATATGTAATACATAATGATACACAGAAAGATATACAGAAAGAGGTAAATGACAAAATGGATATTATCAAGAAAATTGCAGAAGAAATTGAAGTAAAGGAAGAGCAGGTCAGTGCAGCTGTTGATCTTCTGGATGAGGGATGTACAGTTCCTTTCATAGCAAGATACCGTAAGGAGAAGACAGGAGCTCTTAATGACGAGCAGCTTCGTAAGCTTTCCGAAAGACTTACATATCTCAGAAACCTTGAAGAGAAGAAGCAGACAGTTATCAATAGTATAGAAGAGCAGGAGAAGATGACACCGGAACTGATGGCTGAGATTCAGGCTGCTGAAACTATGGTTGCCCTTGATGATATCTATCGTCCATACAGACCAAAGAGAAGAACAAGAGCCACTATTGCTAAAGAAGCAGGTCTTGAACCACTTGCTGAGATTATCCTGGCTCAGGAAACTAAAAAGAGCATGGAAGAGGAAGCAGGGGCGTTTCTTAATGAGGAAAAGGGTATTGATACAGTTGAGGCTGCAGTTAATGGAGCGGCTGATATCATATCCGAGCAGATCAGTGATTCTGCAGATTACAGAACATGGATCCGTGAGAAAACCTTTAAAGCCGGTGTGCTTAAGTCCGTTGCCAAGGATCCTGAAGAAAAGTCTGTTTATGAGAATTATTATGAGTTCGAGGAGCCTGTAAATAAGATTACAGGATATAGAATTCTTGCCATTAACAGAGGTGAGAAGGAAAAGTTCCTTACAGTAAAGATTGAGGCACCTGTTTTTGAAATCGTTAATTATCTTGAAAAACAGAATCTTAAAAAGGAGGCTCTTCCAAAGAGTGCCTTCCCTGAGTTAAAAGCTAAAAATGATAAGAATAACAGAAACAGAAACCAGAGAGATTTTGGTCCTTCAGCAATATCAGGTCTTGACGAGATAGCTGCAATGTTCAGTCGTGAGGCTGAGAAGAAGAAAGCCGCAAGAGTAGATAGAGAGGGAAATGTAAAGGTTACCGAATATCTTGTTGCAGAAGGAAAGCCCGGAGAAACAGATATTCCTTGGACCTCTCAGGTTGTTGCCAATGCAATTATTGATGCATATGACCGTCTTATTGCTCCTGCAATTGAGCGTGAGATTAGATCTGACCTTACTGATAAGGCAGAGGATGGAGCTATAGAGGTATTTGGAAAGAACCTTACACAGCTTCTTATGCAGCCACCTATCTCCGGATGTACAGTTCTTGGCTGGGACCCTGCTTTCAGAACAGGTTGTAAGCTTGCAGTTGTTGATCCTACCGGTAAGGTACTGGATACTGCAGTTATTTATCCTACAGCTCCTACAAATGAAAAGAAGATTGCTGATGCAAAGGCACTTCTTAAGAAGTTTATAAAGAAATATAATATATCACTTATTTCCTGTGGTAACGGTACAGCATCCCGTGAATCAGAGCAAATCATCGTTGAACTGCTTCACGAGATTCCTGAGAAGGTAAGCTACGTTATTACCAATGAGGCGGGTGCTTCTGTATATAGTGCCAGTGCTCTTGCTACAGAAGAGTTCCCTGAGTTCGATGTTGGACAGCGTTCTGCTGCATCTATTGCACGACGTGTTCAGGATCCGCTTGCTGAGCTTGTTAAGATCGATCCGAAGTCCATAGGTGTTGGTCAGTATCAGCATGATATGAATCAGAAGAAGCTGGGTGAGGCTCTTGGAGGAGTAGTTGAAACTGCAGTTAACAAGGTTGGTGTTGATCTTAATACAGCATCAGCTCCACTGCTTCAGTATGTATCAGGTGTGTCAAAGCCTATTGCAAAGAATATCGTTGCTTATAGAGAAGAGAACGGAAGCTTTACAAACAGAAAACAGCTTATGAAGGTGCCAAAGCTTGGAGCAAAGGCATTTGAACAGTGTGCAGGTTTCCTTAGAATCACAGGTGGTGATAATCCGCTTGATGCAACAGCCGTTCACCCTGAGAGCTATGATGCAACAGGTAAGCTTATTGACAGTCTTGAGATAAAGATTGGTGACAGTGCAGATACTGCTGCCAAGCTCAGAGGTCTTTCAGCTGATGATAAGAAGAAGCTTGCAGAGCAGATCGGAATCGGTGAGCTTACTCTTGAAGATATTATCGATGAGCTTATGCGTCCGGGACGTGACCCAAGAGAGGATATGCCAAAGCCAATCCTCAGAAGTGATGTTCTTGAGATGAAGGATCTTGAGGTTGGAATGGTTCTTAAGGGAACTGTAAGAAATGTAATCGATTTCGGTGCATTTGTTGATATCGGAGTACACCAGGATGGACTGGTTCATATCTCACAGATTACAGATAAGAAGTTCATCAAGCATCCTCTGGAAGCAGTAAGCGTAGGAGATATAGTAGACGTTAAGATAATTAATATAGATATGAATAAAGGAAGAATCGGATTATCAATGATCATCTAAGCTTTGTCATATCAGCATTATAAATACCGGAAGTTATGGATATGGATTTAAAAAAAGCCTTTGAAATCATAAATAAAACTTACTCGGATAAGAATAACCCAAATACCCGGATACTGAATATGGAGGGGCCTGCGCCCTTCCTTCAGGTGAAGGGTTTTCTTGATTTGCGCGGAATAAAGCATGGGTTTACCACTAGACTTGGTGGAGTAAGTACCGGAATCTATGAATCCATGAATATGGGCCTTCATCTGGAGGATGATGTTAATCTGGTTATGGAGAACTATAAGAGAATAGGGGAGAGCATGGGTATTGATCCCATGAGGATATCCTGTCCCAATCAGGTTCATAAGGATAACATCCTGGTGGTTAAGGAGGAAGATGCGGGAGATGGTATTGCCCGTGAACTTTCACATTTTGAAATAGATGCCCAGATTACCAATGTTAAGGATGTTCCTCTTATTGTTTATGCGGCAGACTGTGTACCGATTCTTCTTGCAGATCCTGTAAGCAGAGCGGTGGGTAGTGTTCATGCTGGCTGGAGAGGAACAGTTTCGGGTATAGCAGCTAAGACGGTTAATAAAATGTGTGAAGAGTTCGGCTGTCTTCCTGAAAACATACATGCGGTTATCGGTCCATCCATCGGTCCGGATAATTACGAAGTTGATGAAACAGTCATAAATGAAGTCTTTGCATGTTCTTTTATTGATGCTTCGGAGGATAACCTTACTGTGACTCAGGGAAGAGGAAAGGATTTTTCTGTTGCCGTGCATGTAAGTGATCCCCTGGGACCGGGAGCGGCATATGAGATTTTCAGAACTGTAAAGTTCAGAAACAGATACATGCTTAATCTCTGGAATCTGAATGAACTGATACTTGTGAATGCCGGACTTAAGTCAGGAAATATCTACAATACAAGGCTTTGTACCATGAAATATCATGACTTATTTTTCTCTCATAGATATACCAATGGAAAGCGCGGATTGAATGCCGGAATAATTTCACTTTAAGTTGTATATGAACTCCATTTTTGATAAAATAAAACAAGGTATTATGTTTTACTGAGGGTGGGGTTTCATGAAAAAACAACATAAGGTTATTTTGATTTCTTTTATTACATTTCTAATATTTTTTTCCTTTAATATAAACATAGTTTCATATGCTGAGGAAACAACTGAGTCTGAGGTGGAAATTCCCATTGATCCAACGGGACGTGGGGACAGATATGCCTCTGTTCTTTACGATAATACCAACGGACTCCCGACTTCCGAGGCAAATGATATAGTTGAGTCCGAAGAGGGCTTTTTATGGATAGGAAGCTACAGCGGTCTTATTCGCTATGATGGAAATACATTTGAAAGATATGATTCTTCCACCGGAATCTCCAGTGTAGTAAGTCTTTTTGTTGACAGCAAAAACCGCCTCTGGATAGGAACCAATGACAATGGCGTTGCTGTTATGGAAAAGGATGAGGTTACATTTTTCAATCAGGTTGAAGGCCTGAAGTCGTCTTCAATCCGTTCTATAGTTGAGGATAGGGCTGGTAATATATATGTTGCCACCACTCACGGTCTTGGATATGTTGATACCAATATGGTTCTTCACTCCCTTGAAATCGAAGAATTAAGTGAAAAATATATAGTTGAGCTCCGTACAGATGCTAACGGAGTTGTTTTTGGTGTCACCCTTGATGGCGCATTTTTCACATTGGAAGATAAGAAAATCACCGGATACTACGATGGCAACGAGCTGGGAATCGGCACCATAGCTACAGTTACTCCGGACCCGGATGATACAGATTATGTGTATATCGGAACAGATAAATCAGAGTTGTATCATGCCAACATAAGTGGTTCTGACATCGAGCTTGGCAAGTTCAAGGATGTAACTCCATTTGTAAATGTAAACTGTATTGAGAAAATGAATGGATATATCTGGCTTTGTTCAGATGACGGAATTGGCCTTGTTGACGGTAATAAGGTTATAGTTCTGAAGAATCTTCCTATGACTAATTCCATAGATGGAATGATGATGGATTATGAGGGGAATGTATGGTTCCATTCCTCCAGACAGGGTGTCATGAAGGTGGTTCAGAATCTTTTTACTGATATCAGCAAGAAGTACAACCTGAAGAAAATGGTTGTTAATTCCACCTGCAGATATAATGATACATTACTTTTGGGAACGGATACGGGTCTTGCAACTATTCCACTGGGGGAAGACTTAGTTGATGATATGAAGATCAGTATGTGCGTATATGATGATAAGGATGAAAATGATTATTCGGCTTCCACACTTACCACGTTGTTAAGGGGAAAGAGAATACGTTCAATCTTCAAGGATTCACAGGGAAGAATATGGCTTGCTACCTATAGTGAATATGGTCTTATTGAATATTCTGACGAAGTTGTGCACGTTTACAATGATAAAACAGGATTCCCATCTAACCATGTCAGGACGGTTTATGAAAGGGCAGATGGAAGTATCATGGCAGCTACAAATGGTGGTCTTGCTATTATTTCAAATGATAAAACCACTGAAGTCTATGATGCCAAGGGTGGACTTAGCAACACTAAAATCCTCACTGTTACTGAAGATAATGACGGTACTATGTATCTTGGCTCTGACGGAGATGGTATATATGTAATAAGAAATGATCAGGTTTCTAAAATAGGTATAGAAGATGGACTGCCTTCTGAGGTTATTCTCAGACTTAAGTGGGATAATAAAAGAAATCTGTTATGGATGATCACAAGTAATTCCATCGCTTATATGAAGGATGGAGTTGTTACCAGAGTTAATGGATTCCCATATTCCAACAACTTTGATATGTACGAAAATTCAAAGGGTACCATGTGGATTCTCAGTAGTAATGGTGTCTATGTTGTTTCTGCTGATGATATGGTGAAGAATGAACATATATCCTATGTCTTCTATGATCTGTCCTGTGGACTTCCTTATGTTTCAACTGCCAATTCATATAGTCTTCTGGATGAAGATGGTACACTTTATATGGCAGGTTCATCAGGAGTCAGCAGTGTGAATATAGAAACTGCACAGGAAGATATCAGTGAGATCAAGATGACCATTCCGTATGTAGAAGCAGACGGTGAATTCATATATGCAAATGAGCACGGTATCATTCATATTCCGGAAAATATAAAGCGTATAACGATATATGGCTATGCCTTTATATATTCTCTTAAAAATCCTAAGATAAGTTATAAGCTGGAGGGCTTTGATACAAAGGAGACTACAGTATTCAGCAGAGAGATGGAACCTGTGGATTATACTAACCTGGATGGTGGAGAATACACCTTCCATCTGAAACTGCAAAGCTCAACAGGTACCGATGAGAAGGAAATATCTGTTGTCATTATCAAGGATAAGGCTATCTATGAGCATATGTGGTTTAATATCATGGCCGTTATTCTGGGAGTGGCAATTATCATAGGTTCGTTGATTCTTTATTATCATAAAAAGACAAGAGAGTTCCTGAAGAAAGAAGAAGAGAACAGAATATTCGTAAGAGAGATGGCTGAGGCCTTTGCAAAGGTTATCGATATTAAGGATAGCTATACAAACGGTCATTCAACCCGAGTTGCCCAGTATACAGCAATGCTTACCAAGGAACTGGGATATGATTTTGAAACAATAGAGAATTATTACAACATAGCTCTGCTTCATGATATAGGTAAGATAAGTATTCCGAAACAGATTCTTAATAAGCCGGGTAAGCTTACTGATCTTGAATTCAATATGATCAAGTCCCACTCCTATAAGGGATATGAGATTCTGAAGGATATCAGTATCATGCCGGATCTTGCCATAGGTGCGGGAGCTCATCATGAAAGACCGGATGGCAAGGGTTATCCAAGAGGACTTAAGGGAGATGAGATTCCGAGAGTTGCTCAGATAATTGCCGTGGCAGATACATTTGACGCTATGTATTCTGACAGACCATATAGAAAGAGAATGAATTTTGAAAAGGCGGTTTCCATTATTAAAGAGGTTTCGGGAACCCAGCTGGAAAGTGATGTTGTGGATGCATTCCTCAGACTCGTGGACAAGGGCTTCTTCAGAGCTAAGGATGACGAGGGTGGCGGAACTATGGAAAGTATCGATAACATCCATAAGAAGGAGCATATGGTTGTAAGCACCGACAGACCGGATTATGATGAAAGTGATAAGGACAAAGAAGATAAGAAAGAAGATAGTAAGGCTGATAAGATAGACGAGAAGGACGATAGTGGTAGTAGTGAAAAGGAATAAATAGTATGGGGAAAGCAGAAGATATACTTGGCAAGATGACGCTGGATCAGAAGGCGTGGTTTCTCACCGCAGGTGCATTTGCCTGTGCCAGGGGCATTGAGGAGCTGGGAGTTAATGAACTGATACTTCTGGATGGTGGTCCGGGAATAAATATTGAACAGTTGTTTACCCGCTTCTATGAGAAAGAGCGTCCTGACAGGTCATATAAACTGGCAAGACAGGTTCGTCAGAAATTCTTTGATCTCTGGAAGGCAGAGGAAGAGGATAAAGATACTGCTGATATGGCGACGGATGAGGAATATGAGCTTTATCAGTGGCTGCTGGACCGGCTTGAGAGTGTATGCACCCTGGATAAGATTCTTCCGCCGGCATGTTTTCCAAGTGGGATGGCAATGGGTTCAACCTGGAATGAGAATATGGTTGCGGAAGTTGCCTCTGCAGTGGCGAATGAAGCTGCTGCCTATGGAATAAATATTCTTCTTGGAACTCCTTTTGTTAATATAGTCCGGGATCCAAGAGCGGGTAGAGCCTTTGAAGCTTATTCCGAGGATCCATATCTTAATGCACGGCTTTCCAGTTATGTTATAAAACCAATTCAGGCAAGAGGCGTCGCTGCGAATGTAAAACATTTTGCTGCAAATAATCAGGAATATAACCGCGTTGGTATAAATGAGATCATAAGTAAAAGAGCTATGGAAGAGATATATCTTCCGGCCTTTAAGGCTGCCATTAATGAGGGCGTGGCAACAGTAATGAGTGCCTACAACAGTATCAATGGTGTCAAATGTACAGAAAGTGTTGAGCTGCTTCAGAATAAGCTGCGTAAGGAATATGGTTTTAAGGGGACGGTTATGTCTGACTATGGAGCAGTGAAGAATTCTGTTTCCGCAGTTAAAGCAGGAAATGACATGATACTTCCTACGCCGCCGGATTTTGATAAGCTGAAAAAAGCTGTGGAAAATGGTGATCTTAAAGAAGAGATAATTGACAGGTCGGTTTTAAATATACTTAACCTTGCACTGGACTACAGTGACGTCAAATGCAAATACACCTCGGCTGAAGAGGTTGGAAGAATATCCGATAAGGCAGCCCTTAGAGCTGCTCAGGAGGGAATTGTATTACTTAAGAATGATGATAATATATTCCCGCTTAAGGGAAAGATCAGTCTTATAGCTGAGGATGATGGCTACCTGTTTGATTGCGGAACCGGCAGTGCCGGAATTGATACTTCTAAAAAGTTCAGTCTTCTGGAGGAACTTAAGGCTGAATTTGGTGGGGACAAGATTGCCATTAATACCATATATCCTGATACGAAAAGTATCATAGTTGTTGTCAGACTTATCGGCATGGAGGGGAATGACCGTAAGGACCTGAAGCTTCCAGAAAAAGAGCTTAACAGGATTCATAATACCATCCGTTACGTGAGACAGAATGGCAATAAGATAAAAATCGGCGTTGTGTTGAATGTTGCAGCTCCGGTTGATGTTTCAGAGTTTGCCGGAGAAGTGGACGGAATAATCTGCACATTTCTTCCCGGAATGATGGGCAGCCGTGCGCTGGCTCAGATTCTTTCCGGAAGTGTATGTCCAAGTGGAAGACTTCCGGTTAGTTTTCCATTTAAGACAGAAGATCTGCCCACCTTCATAAACTTCCCAGGGGATGGAAATAATGTAAACTATGGTGAAGATATCTATGTGGGTTACAGATATTACAATACCAAGAAGGTAAGAGTAATGTATCCCTTCGGATATGGCCTTTCCTATACCAGATTTGAATACGGCGATATAAATGTTTCATCGAAAACATTTGACGGAAGTCTTGATATGTCAGTTAAGGTTAAGAATGTAGGTGACATGACAGGGTCTGAAGTCGTGCAGTTATACATTCGTGATGTTAACAGCAGTATAAGAAAACCGGAAAGAGAATTAAAAAGATTCAAGAAGGTAAAGCTGAAACCTGGAGAATCCACAGAGGTTGTTTTCAATCTAAAAAAGAAAGATTTCGAATCCTTCGATATGGATCTGGACAGATGGGAAGCAGAAGAGGGAGACTTTGATATCATAATCGGAAGAGATGCAAGAACCACCATTAAGGAAATCAGAGTTACCGGTGATTGGAAATCTGCATATTCCTACAGTTCAAAATCCAAGCTGAAGGATATATATGAAAATGAAGAATTAAGAGAAAGACTTTATCAACTTTTTGAGGAACTTGGAAGTGATTCCGGAGTGGTCGACAGTGAGTATGAATATACATCATATCACACAGTAAGAGAAGCTCTTGCAAGGGTGGCTGACATGAATAGTCCGGAGGTTGTTGTCAGTCTTAAGGTTTTTGATGAAGAACTTGAATCTGTGAATAAACACTAAAAATAGCCGTTTTTAATGTGAAATATATCCAAAAGAATTATTTGATAAACTTTTCAGTTGTTAAAAATAGAGAAAATTCCCAAAAGAGTTGCAATATAATGATAAAAATATTAAAATGTGACTCGTAATAAAAATTGAGAGACTAAACTTAAAGAACAACTTGGGTTGCAAAAAATTCTTAATGGAGGAAATGAAAATGACAGTTAAGAAGGCAAGCGTTAAAGATTTAGCAGAGAAAGCAGCAGCAGCTAAGAAGGCTGAGGCTAAGGTAGAAACAAAAGTAGCAGATACAAAGGCAGAAGCAGAGAAGAAGGCAGAGCCAGCTAAGAAGGCTCCAGCAAAGAAAGCTCCTGCAAAGAAAGCAGAGTCAGCTAAGAAGGCTGCAACAACAGCTAAGAAAGCTCCTGCAAAGAAAGCAGAGCCAGCTAAGAAGACAGCTGCAGCAGCAAAGAAAGCTCCAGCAAAGAAAGCAGAGCCAGCTAAGAAGGCTGCAACAACAGCAAAGAAGGCAGAGCCAGCTAAGAAGGCTACAACAACAGCTAAGAAGGCTCCAGCAAAGAAAGCTCCAGCAAAGAAGGCAACAGCTAAGGTTACAACAAAGGTTGTTGTAGAGTACGCTGGTGGACAGGTAGTAATGGATGATGTTATAGCTAAGGCTAAGGAAGTAAGCGGAAAGAAGACAATCAAGGATCTTAGCGTTTACTATCAGCCAGAGAACAACATGGTTTACTTCACAGCTGATGGCGAGCAGGGCGAGTTCACTCTTTAATATCTAGCTAAAACATATATGCATAAATATAACCCATTGGGGTCTGACCCCAATGGGTTGTTTTTTTGTGTTTATTCTGATCCGCGCATCTTTATAATAGGTGCACCTTTTCCGGTTACATAGTCAGCGGTTATAACAACTGTTCCGATGTAGTCATCCTTCGGCACCTGATACATTATATCCAGAAGTAATTCTTCAATTATGGATCTAAGTGCACGTGCACCGGTTTTTCTTTCTGCCGCAATCTTTGCAATCTCAACAAGGGCTTCGTCTTCAAACTGAAGATCAACCTCATCTATTCTGAATAATTTCTGATACTGTTTTATGATGGAGCTGCGAGGCTCACTCAGTATCTTAACATACATATCGTCGTCCAGATTATCCAGTGTAAATACAACCGGAAGTCTTCCTAAGAATTCTGGAATCATACCAAAGGCTCTCAGATCCTCATTTGTAACTTTGGATAGAAGCTTAGGGTCACTTTCCAGTTCATCTCTCAGGTTTGCTCCGAAACCGATGGAAGACTGTGCAGCAATTCTGGTTTTGATTATTTCTTCCAGATCCGGGAATGCACCACCACAGATGAAAAGAATTCCATTTGTATTCATCATGGTAGTAGGAGTCATTGCATTTTTGCTTCCTGATCCTACAGGAACTTCAACCTCTGATCCTTCAAGAATTTTCAAAAGACCCTGCTGAACAGCTTCGCCACTTACGTCTCTTGAACGGGTTTCCTGTTTCTTTGCAATCTTATCTATCTCGTCAATAAATACGATTCCGTGTTCAGCCTTTTCAACATCATTTCCCGCAGCTGCAAGAAGCTTTGAAAGTACGCTTTCAACATCATCACCGATGTAACCTGCTTCAGTAAGAGAAGTAGCATCAGTGATAGCAAGAGGTACATCAAGAATCTTGGCGATGGTTCTTACCATATAGGTTTTACCGGAACCGGTAGGTCCAATCATCAGCATATTAGACTTCTCAATCTCAACGTCATCCTTGAAGGTTTCATCCTCTTCGGAAAGAACTCTTTTATAATGATTATATACTGCAACAGACATAACCTTTTTAGCATATTCCTGGCCAACCACATCTCTGTCAAGTAACTTCTTGATCTGGTGTGGTGCAGGTATATCCTTAAGGGTAAGAGGCTTGGATTCTTCCTCTTCCTCATCTACGTTCTGTGCCTCAGCTTCCTGGGATTTCTTTTGCTTCTTTTTTACCTTCTGTGAATTCGGTATATCCA
>JAILMQ010000058.1 GCA_024692605.1 Eubacterium sp. | reverse complement strand
AGTATATATATACTAAATCCCCCACCTTCGCATTCTTGATCATATTATTTTGATACCAATCAATCTTCTTAAGCGTTTTTAACGCACCTTCTAGATCAAACAAAGATAAATTGCATGGGATAATCCATTCTGTAACCATTTTTTCATTCATATCTTCATACATATTTAATACGTATAATCCAATTATCAGTAGATGATTGGATTTTTTCCTTTCTCCCAGCTATCGCTGGGTTTATAACTCAATCTCTGATATATTTTGAAAAGGCACTGTGGATCTGTTTCTATATTTATACAGCTTTGACTGGTTGGAGGTGTCTCAGACCACAGCTTTTCGTCTGTTACTGTTAATCAGTTTGTTAACGCTTTGACGTTTATATTCACGTGTATACACAGCCGAACTCTCTGTGGAAGACAACAGTGCTCAAAATATTTACCAGGAGGTATTTGCCTATGTCCTTATACTTTATTGGAATCGATATTTCCAAGTACAAACATGATTGCTGCATCATTTCTGCAGCTGATCAAAAAGTAGTATCAAAGTTTACAATCAAGAACAACAAAGATGGCTTTGAAAAACTACTTACTTCTATTAACTCTCTTTCAAGTCCTGAAGACATAAAAATAGGGTTTGAATCTACTGCCCATTATGCCCTCAATCTTGAACTCTTCCTTGAAAAGTCTCTCCTTACCTTCATGGAAGTTAATCCCGTCCTCATTTCGGAATACAAAAAGTCCACAACATTAAGACGCACAAAAACGGATTCTATTGACTGCGAATCAATCGCCCGTTGGTTAATGACCGTAGAGTACAAACCCCATTCAAAAGGATTTTACCACGCTTATTCTCTTAAGTCACTAACTCGTTTACGCGATAAGCTTATCCGTCAGCGCTCTTTTTATCTTGTTAGGATTACGAATGTATTAGATCATACATTTCCTGAGTTTAAGCCTTTCTTCAGGGAACATTTATCTAAAACCGCATTTTTTTTGCTTGAAAACTATGGTTCTGCAGAAAAGATGTCTCGTATGAACTCAAACTCTTATGAAAAACTACGCTCTATTTCAAAAGGTAAATTTTCACCACAGCAATTCATTGAGTTGAAACAACTGGCATCTACTACTGTCGGAGTAAACAATTCTATTTTTGATGTTGAACTGAACAGCTTGCTCACTCTATATAAATCTCTGTCAAAAGAGATTGAAACTATCGAAAAGGAAATCATTACTCTTATTGAAGAGGTTCATCCACACTATATGTCAATTCCTGGAATAGGTCCTCTATCAGCGGCAGTAATCTATTCTGAATATGGCGACATATCAAACTTCAACAAACCAAGTCAGATGTTAGCCTTTGCCGGAATAGAACCTAGTGTTAATGATTCCGGAACCGAATCACATGGAGGAAGGATGGTAAAGCGTGGATCATCCCAACTCCGATACACTCTAATTAATTGTTGCTTACCTCTCATTCGTTTCGATATGACTTTTGCAGAATACTATGCAAAGAAACGAGCACAGGGCAAACCTCATAGAGTAGCTATTACACATGTGGCCAAAAAGCTTATAAGAGTCATCTACGCATTGGAGAGACAAGATGTCGATTATAATGCTCAGCTAGTTCGCTAACATCTACATTTCTCAGAACACTATTCATCCATCTGAAATACAGATGTTCAGATGGTTTATTAAGGTTACCCATTTTTATCAAGCAAATATTATTTCAAAAACCTATTGACTATTTATAGTTTGACACCTCCGTTTCAGCTAAATGACAGCTACTGAAATCATAACTGTCATACCTTATATACTAACATAAAAGAAGTATCAATTAAACAATATTTATGATATAATACTTTAGCTATATATTTCTTAGCTAATTTTTCAAATTCAAGAGGTTGCATTATGATATTTGAACAGATGATGCTAAAAGAATATAAAGATGCTTTTATAGAAAGCCGTAAAATCAAAATAAAATTTGATGAAGATTTTTACAAGCTTACCGAAGAATATATATATTCGGAAAAGTTTGATAATGATATAAAAAGGCTTATAAATAAAGACTACTATTTTGATTTTCCAAGAAAAGTACTCATAAAGAAAAGTTTGTCGAATCGTAGAAGGACTGTTTTCGTATTTGAAGACTACGAAAAGATAATTCTTCAGTTTCTGAATTATATGCTGGTAAGACACTACGAATATGCCTTTTCAGATAATCTTTATTCTGCGAGAACAAAGAATCGTACTCTGGAGCTTTTCAAAACTTTGAAAAAATTAGATCCTGAGAGAAAGTATTACGTAGTCAAATCAGACATTCATAAATACAGCGAGTCTATCGATATAGATATTCTTGAAAAACAAATGAGAGAAATATGCTCTGATGAACCGGAGTTTATTGACTTCATCACATGGCTTATTTCCCGCAACAAGTTCTACTTCAACGGCGAAGTAGTTGAAGGCTATACTTCCGTAATGGGAGGAAATCCGACTTCAGCATTCTTCTATAACCTGAACCTGATTCACGTTGATGAGGTTATGTCTAAGAGATGCCTTCTATACAGCAGATATGCGGATGATATCTGTGTAGTTTGCGACAGCAAAGAATCAGCTGAGGAAAACATGGCTCTGCTCACAAAAATGGTTCGCGATCTTAATCTTGAATTCAATGAAGATAAATCAGAAATAGTCTCCCCCGGCGAACCACTGAATCTTCTGGGCTTCCAGTTTGGAAATGGTTACATAGACCTTGCTGATAACACCTTCAGTAAGGTTATAAATAAATTCAAACATCGTGCCAACAGTCTTAACAGGCGCGTTAGAAAAGGTAAGCTCACAAGACCGAGAGCAACCGAAATCATGGCAAAACTAATAACCGGATATCTTTATGGTTTTGAAAATGAAGATGAGGACACAGTTTACAGGTGGACCGACAGAGTCTTCTCTGTCATCACAACATCTGAAAGACTGGCCATTATTGACAAGGTTGCGGAAGACTGTATACGTTTTGTAGGCACAGGCCGTAAGACTAATGCCAAATATCGCATCACCTATTCAGATATTAAAGAATTGGGCTTTAAACCTTTAGTTTACAGTTTTTATCACCAATCTGCTGAAGAAAACAATGCTTGAACAATTCATATAGATATAAGATAATATAAATGACGAGGGTGTATCAGAAATGATATGTCCGCATTAATTCATTCCTGTACCTCTTTGTGGCCTTGCGGACGGCCTGGTATACGGAATGTATTCGAAGCCGCACCGGCATCAGCCGTCTACCCTCGTCATTTTTTATTATCATCTAATATTTGTTTTCTTACTAATTCGGCAAATTTTCCGTTTTTTTCAATTAAGGCATCATATGTTCCATCCTCAACTATTTTTCCATTTTCCAGCATTACAATCCTGTCAAAATTAACAACGGTGGAAAGTCTGTGTGCAACCATGATAACTGTAGATTTCATCTTTCCTATGGATTTAAGAACCTGATTCTGAGTCACATTATCCAATGCTGAGGTTGCCTCATCCAGTATCAGTACACTTGGTTTATTAAGAAAAGCTCTGGCAAGGAGGATTCTCTGTCTCTGGCCACCTGAAAATCCGCAGGAATTCGATTCTGATATCTCTGTATCCAGTTGAAGAGGAAGTGTCCTGATGTAGTCTCCTATAGCTGCCTGATCCACCGCCCTCCAGATATCTTCTTCACTTACTTCCTTTTGTGAGGAAAAAGTAACATTAGAGGAAATTGTTCCGGGGAATATCTTACTGAACTGGAACACTGAACCTATACATCTTCTAAGAGATTTCAGATTCAGGGTATTGATGGATTTATTATCATAATAAACCGTACCTTCATTAGGAGTTTCCAGTCCCAGAAGAATCTTTAGAAGTGTACTCTTTCCGCATCCACTCTCACCAACTATTGCAAGCTTTTCTCCCGGCCTTACATTTATTGATATATTGTCAAGACAGCCTCTCATACTGTCCTCATACTTGAAGCTTACATTTTCCACTGAAATTTTTCCGGAGATATTTCTGACATATTCCAGCACCTTGTCCTGCTCATTGTTGGCCTTAAATATAGGCTCAACATTGCCGGTAAGAGTCTTCATAAGGAATATATTCTGCATCATATCTGTAAGGGTTGTTACAACTGTAATAACCAGGGTGTAGGAAGATGTAAATGTCATGTAATCTTCTTTTGTAAGTCCGCTTTTATAGGTTATCCACATAAGGGTAATTGTAGCCGTTGTAGATACAGCATTAATAAGTACATTCTGATACTTAAGGAAGAAGGGCTGGTTATAATCATACTGAAGTATTCTTCTGTACATATCTGCCCATTTTGCATATACAAACTTCTCGGCGCCCATACTCTTTATCTTCTGAATACCCCTGATGGAGGAATAGAGGAAATTACTACTCTCCATATCCACATTCAGAATCCTGGTTTCATTTATGGTATAGAATACCGATCCTATAATGGAAACAAGAATCTTCACAACCAGAAATAGCAGCGCAGGCTTAAATAGCTCCGGAGCCAGATTCTTCATCTGTACCAGATAAACTCCTGAGAATGAAAAATCAAGAAGAACATCCATACAGATATTCATTATCATATCCGTAAGTCTTCCGCAGCTGTTTATTCGCTTCGAAAGCTTTCCTGAAGAGGTATTTATAAAGAACGAATGCGGCAGGTGGAGAACCTTTGCCATTATCGCTGCTTCTACCTTCATGGAAACCTTGAGCTTTACATTTGACAGCATCAAAGACTTGATCATTGTTATGATAACCCTGGCCAGACTTACCATAACAAAAACCGATATGGCTATCTGGAAACCGGTAAGCATGTCTCCGCTTTCCTTAATATAAACATTATATATCCACTTATTTACCCTCGGAATGATAAGTCCCAAGCCGGTAACCGCCAGTGTGGCCATAACAAGTCTGAGAATATCGTAAACTGTAAGATATTTTAATACATTTATGATAAATGTAACTATAATGGATTTCTTTTCATTAAGAGGCCTGTTGAATACATAACAGCCTTCCTTCAGGGAGGCCAGGAACTTTTTAGTTACAAAACCACTCTTTGAGTCAAAAGGACAATGCCATCTGTAACCGACTATTGACGGATAGATAGCTACACTCTTACCATCTTCTCTAAAGGCAAGCATGTATTCTGTCTTTTTCGCAGCAGATTCTGCAACAGAATCCTCATAATCATACATCATTCCCAGAGGATCAAGTAATGACTCCAAAAGATCATGAACACTGATACAGCCAAAGATTCGGGACAGAGAGATACCAAACTTATTCATAATATAAAGAATAGTTGTCTGAGCATCCTCTATTTCCGTCTCAATACGAGTCATTTTGACGTCATTGATCAGAGATTCATCAGCATATTGCTCAAGTTTTTTATTGTTTTCTTCTTTTTGTAGAATTACGTCAGTATATAAACCCATATGATCATCCTAATTCCAGATTTTTTACTACTGCAGACTTATAAGGTTTCTGTATAATCCTTCCTGATTATATAATTCCTCATGAGTACCCTGCTGAATTATCTTACCTTTTTCCATAACATATATTCTGTCAGCATCTACTATTGTTGACAAACGATGTGCAACGATAACACTTGTAATTCTCTTTTCCCTGATATTCCTGATAACCTTATCTTCAGTCAGTGCATCCAGCGCAGAAGTAAACTCATCAAGGAAGAGAATCGTAGGATCATGTGCCAGTGCCCTTGCAAGCTCAAGTCTCTGAAGCTCTCCTCCGGAATAATTACTTCCGTTCTCCTTCATAACAGTACTGTACTCAGTTCTGTCACGAATGATTCTGTCATGTATCTGAGCTTCATATGCCGCAATAACAACCTCATAATCCTCTATAGTGCTGTCCCACATTTTAATATTGGCATATACCGAATCCTCAAACATAACTGTTTCCTGATCAACAGTTGATACAGAGGATCTGAATACAACATCAGGTATTTCTTCTCTTCTTTTTCCAGCATAGAGAATCTCACCGGATTCAGCCTGATACAGGTCCGCCATTATCTTAAGAAGTGTACTCTTTCCACATCCCGTTTCACCTACAATGGCTATCATCTGTCCCGGCATAACCTCAAGGCTTACATCATTTACCGCAAGATCATCACCTGCATTGTATCTGTAATTAACATGCTTAACTTCTATGTGACCTTTAAGCTTATCAACTGTTTCATAATCGCTTTCCTTAATAGGAATAGTTTCTCTTACAGTTCTGTTATTTATATCATCAACACGCTCTATATTGGTACGCATCGTCTGAAGTGTATCCACTGTATTCAGACAGTTATTCATGGAGCTTCTCATGTTATTCATAACAGTCTGGAACAAAGCAAGTGTTCCAAGGGTGAAATGACCATTCTTTATAAAATAAGCACCCACAAAAAGCTGCACACCTTCGATGATGAACTTATGAATTCCGTTTGTAAGAGAGATAACACTCTTCAGCTTAAACTTTAATCTCTTACTGTCGAAAACCTGCACCTGGGAATCGTACCAGATGTTATAGAAGGAACGTTCCGAACCGGTGGACTTAATTGTATCTATCATGTTCATACCATTAAGTATAGAGGTCTTCAGAGTATTGGATGTTGTTGCCATACTCTTGGATATGATGGCGTTCTTTTCCTGAAAGTACAAGGTAACAAAAATATTTAAAATCTCCGCAGAAAGACAGATGATGGTTATGACAGAATTATATTTCATCAGCATGATAAAATAGAAAACTGTCATGAATGCATCTATGAATCTGGGGACCAGAGACTGCATGATAGAATTATCAAGCTTCTCATTATTTTCTATACGGGACATAAGCTCGCCCGAGCTGTACTGTTCAAAGAATTTCATGGGTTGAGCAAACATTTTTTTAAATAGTCTGCTGCCTGAAACCGCCGAAGAATTCCTGCTGGTGCTGAGAATTACATTTGTCCTTATTGCAGTAAACAGCGCATAAAGTATCATACACAGGTACAGCATATAGATTGTAATTCCCTTGGCATCCGGAGTTCGGGAAATGTTTTCATCCATGTATGTTTTTGTAAGTCTGGAAATGGAAAGATCCAGCTGTATACATATAAGACTGAAGATTAAAAGTCCGATCATTGGCTTTATGATTGGCTTCACTCTTCCGATAAGAAGTTTAAAGAGAGACTCTCTTTTTCCACCCTTTACAAAATCCTCTCCCTTTGTAAAGAATATAGCCTTTCCTGAATAATGTCTTTCAAAGGCAACCATAGGAAGCTTGTATTCACCCCTGGCGGGATCCACTATATAAACCACATCCTTTTTGATTGCTTTGATGATTGCATAATGTCTCTTTTTCCAGTGAACAATAAACGGATATTTATTATACTGTAAATCCTTGATATCCACCTTACTGATCTCGCCCTTAAGTCCATAGGATTCAGCTGCCGCCACAAGCTGATCCGGGCTGGAGCCATTACGAGAAGAGACACATTTCTCCCTCATCTCTGCAAGAGGGACAAACCTGCCGTAATATTCCAACATCATACATAGTGCAGCCGCACCGTTTTCACCGGGCTGCATTTGAATTGTTATAGGAATTCTCATCTCGTGCTCCTAATTCTCCTTATTATCAAACTCATGGCCATAGCCGTTGAAATCAGCTGAATATGTTCTTATTCCTGATTTTGTCTTAGTAGGTCTCTTAGTAACTTCTGATCTGACATCTGCTGTCTCTGTTTCACTTTCTTCACAGATACCACATTTATGAACAGCTGTTACAGTTTTATTATCAGCAGACCAGGTATAAACCGGATCATCCCATGAATGCTTTGAATAGTTCACACACATATAGGACGAAGCCTTAATGGTTTTATCAGAGCATTCTATATCCACATCTTTACTCTCTATCAGCCATTTATCACTTATAGGAAGCTTGTACCATTCCCGGGAAGTTCCCTCATATACTATTTTCTTCTGATCATTATAGGCTTTGAATTTGTCCTCCGGAATCTCCTTCAGACCCGTTTCAATAGTGAGAACTCCGTCAGCTGTTATATACCAGAAAGGATCTTCTTTTTCAGAAGCCAGATAATAGGTCTTATCATCCACAAAGAGAAAACCGTCATTTTC
>JAILMQ010000051.1 GCA_024692605.1 Eubacterium sp. | reverse complement strand
AGCTGAATGACTATCTTAAGAATGTTAATTCTTATTCTACATTTGTAGATGAATCTTATGTTGAACCTAAATCTGTAAGTATTACATTTCCTGAAAAGAAGAGAAATCTTATATATATATTTATTGAATCAATGGAAGTTACTTTTACTACGCCGGATCATGGAGGCGAGTTTGAGATGAATCTTATTCCGGAGCTCGAAACTCTTGCTTCGGAAGGTGAGGATTTTTCGGGAGATGATGAAAAACTGAATGGTGCACTGGCAACAGAAATGACCACCTGGACTATTGCAGGAATGTTTGCTCAGACAACAGGTATGCCACTTAAGTCAGACCTTGAACCTAATGATACTAAGCAGTTAAAGGAATCCTTCTATTCAAATATCACATCTCTTGGTGATGTACTTGAAAAGGAAGGCTACAAGCAGTATCTTCTTCTGGGAAGTGATGCCAGATTCGGTGGAAGAAAAACATATTTCAGTAAACATGGTAATTATAATATTCATGATTACCTTTATGCTGTTGATAATAATTATATCCCTTCCAATTATTATAAATGGTGGGGATATGAGGATGAAAAATTGTTTGATTTTGCAAAGAAAGAGCTTACAGAAATCTCAAAGACAGGTGAGCCATTTAACTATACTCTTCTTACTGCAGATACTCATCCTGAGGATGGGTATGTATGTGAAAAATGTAGCAATGAGTATGATGTTCAATATGCAAATGTAATTGCCTGCTCAAGTAAGCAGGTTTATGACTTTGTAAGATGGATACAGCAGCAACCATTTTATGAGAATACTACTATAGTTCTGTGCGGTGATCATCCTACTATGGAAGCTGATTTCTGTAAAGGAAAAAAGAACAGAATACATAGAAAAACATATACATGTATTCTTAATTCGGCAGCGAAGCCTGTTAAGGATACAAAAAGAGAGTATACCACCCTGGATCTGTTTCCAACAACTCTTGCAGCTATGGGAGCAGAGATAGAGGGAGAAAAACTGGCCCTTGGAACCAATCTTTATTCTGATAAAGAAACTTTAGTTGAGGCGAATAATCTTGATGAAATAAATAAAGCTCTGCTTAGCAGATCAAAACTATGTGAACAGCTCTTTTATAGTGAAGAAGAGATGAATCTTGATAATCCTCTTCGGGAAAGAACTACTGAGGATCTCTTAATTCCGGAAAGTGCTGAAGAGTAGTAAATAATTATAATATGAGGCTTATGTGATGGATAACAAAAAAGAAATTGAAGAAAACATTGAAAATGTAACACAGGAAATGAAAAGCAAGAAAAGTAATAAAGGTAAAAGCAAAGCAAAAAAAATAATTATAGTTCTTGCTGTACTTGCAGTGCTGGGAGCTGCAGGTTTATATATTCTGGATAAATATGATATTCCATCATATATAAAAAACAGAAAAAACTATTCGCAGATAATTGATAGAAATTACAAAGATACAAAGAAGGTAAAACTTAAATTCCCGGAAAAGAAACGTAACCTTATTT
Organism: Eubacterium sp.; assembly: GCA_024692605.1. GTDB lineage: Bacteria > Bacillota > Clostridia > Lachnospirales > Lachnospiraceae > Eubacterium_Q. Next base: position 8,088 of record JAILMQ010000051.1, on the reverse strand, counting down.
TTGTTTATCTTGAATCTATGGAAACAACATATGCCGACGAGGCATCCGGTGGAGAGTCAGAAGAAAATTATATTCCGGAGCTGACAAAGCTTGATATGGAAAACGAATGCTTTAGAGGTGATTCTGATAAAATAAACGGTCCATATGTTTTAGACAGATGCTGGTGGACTATGTCGGGTATGTTTGCTCAGACTACAGGTCTTCCTCTTTATTCAAAACTTATTCCAAATGAAACAAGTATTTTTGAAAATACATTCTATCCCGGGGTGACATCTCTTGGAGATATTCTGAATGATCAAGGCTATAAGCAGGTTATCCTTATGGGAGAGGATGGTGGCTTCGCAAGTACTGATGTATATTATAAGACTCATGGTGATTTTGAGATACATGATTATTATTATGCTCAGGAACATGGAGATATACCAAAGGATTATTTCCAGTGGAATGGTTATGAAGATAAAAAGCTTTTTGAGATAGCCAAGAAGGAAATCACTGAGCTGAGCCAGAAGGATGAACCGTTTAATTACACTATGGCTACTATGGATACCCATCCTGAAGGTGGATACGTTTGTGATCTTTGCAAGGATGAATTTGATGACCAGTATGAAAATGTAATAGCATGTTCCAGCAAACAGCTTGGAGAGTTTGTTGAATGGATCAAAGAACAGCCATTTTATGATAATACAACAGTTATCTTAAGCGGTGATCACTGTACAATGGATATGGAATATGCTGAGAAGCTTTCTGATAAGCAGTACAGACATACGTATATGTGTATTATAAATTCAGCAGTTAAAAATGATAATCCTGAAAAAAGAGAATATGCTACCATAGATGTTTTCCCCACGACACTTGCCTCTTTAGGTGTTGATATTAAAGGGGACAGGCTTGGGCTTGGGACCAATCTTTATTCTAAAAAGAAAACAATGGTTGAGAGATACGGAGTGGATCTTTTGAATATCGAGGTATTTAAAGACTCGCAGAAGATGAAAACTATTTTTTACAGTAAAGAAGAAGATGATTATTATAAAAAACTTGAGAAACAGGAGAGTGGAGAATAAATGTCCATAGGAACTTGTATATACTTTATACTTTTAAAACCTCTTGAACTTCTTTTTGAGGGGATTTATATATCAGCAAACAATCTAATACATAATCCCGGACTGTCGATAATAATTCTCAGTCTCTCCATGAACATACTGGTATTTCCACTGTACAGACGTGCAGATATGATGCAGGAGCAGCAGCGAAAAAAAGAAAAATCCATGGAAAGCTGGGTGAACCATATAAAGAAAACTTTTAAAGGCGACGAAAGGTTTATGATGCTCCAGGCATATTACAGACAAAGTGACTATAGTCCCTTCAGTTCTGTAAGGGGAGCACTCCCTCTGTTGCTGGAGATTCCATTCTTTCTTTCTGCTTATCATTTTCTTTCAAATCTCAGTTTGCTGAATGGAACTTCTTTTTGGATTATTACAGATCTTGGAAAACCTGATGCACTTATCACTATAGGAGGTATATCTATTAATGTGCTTCCTATAATAATGACCATCGTAAATCTTATTTCCAGTTCAATATATACGAAAGATGCATTACTTAAGGATAAGCTTCAGTTATATGCGATTGCTCTGGTCTTTCTGGTGTTCTTATATCCATCGCCGGCGGGACTTACATTTTACTGGACCTTAAATAATGTGTTCTCTCTGATAAAGAATATAGTTTATCATCCGAAGGATGTTGTTGAATCAGAAGGAGAAAAGAAAAACGGAAGAGGACTCTTTGTGGCATCTGCGATTCTGATGACGGTACTTACAGGGCTTCTGATTCCGGCTGCCCTTATCAATTCTTCTGTCGGAGAATTCGTCGATGTGTATTTTTACGAGAATCCGTTAAAATATCTTCTGGCTACTCTGTGTCTTTCCATAGGAACCTTTATTGTGTGGGCAGGGGTTTTGTACTATCTTCTTTCAGACAAATGGAAGAGATATCTTTCTTATCTTTTCTGGATTGGTTCTGTTATTTTTATAGTTGATTATATGTTCTTTGGAAATAATAAAGGAATATTATCATCCAATCTTACATATGAAAACAAACTCACCTTCTGGGCATGGGAATATATTCTGAATATTCTTGTTATAGCGGTAATAGTTTTCTTTGGACAACTGTTGGTTAGAAAAAAAGGCAAGATAGCATCTTCAATTGCCATAGTTCTGACTCTTGCACTTGCTTTTATGGGTGTATCTAATATTTTCAGAATAAATAAGGAATATAAATCCTATGCAAAAATCGCAGCTGATCTGAAGGAAGAGGCGGAGATTAGTTTAAGTAAAAATGGAAAAAATGTGGTAGTTCTTATGATGGACAAGGCTGCCAGTATATATCTTCCATATATGCTTAAGGATAAACCGGAGCTTGAAGAAAAGTATGATGGATTTACTTATTATCCTAATGCCATAAGCTTTGGTACAAGTACTAATACCGGTTCTCCCGGACTGTATGGTGGATATGATTATATTCCTGATGAGATGAACAAGAGAAGTGACCTCTCTCTTTGTGAGAAACAGAACGAAGCGCTAAAAGTGATGCCGGTACTTTTTAGTGATGCGGGCTATGATGTTACAGTTTGTGATCCGACTTATGCAGGATATAGCTGGATTCCGGATCTTAGTATATATGATGATCATCCTGAGATAAAAACATATATTACTGAGGGAAGATTTACAGATAATGCTAAAGAAGGTCATCAGTCAAAGGTGCAGCTTCTGAATAGGAATATGTTCTGTTACAGCCTGATGAGAGCTATGCCGGTTCCGTTTAGGTTATTTATATATAATGATGGCAGATATAATTCCGGAACGAATTATGAAGAGGAAATATCTTCTCAGCATATAGATGGGTTATCAAAGGCCGAGGGTCTGGAAAAGGAATTTATGGATACCTATTCCGTTTTAGAAAAGCTGAGTGATATAACAAAGATAAAGGATGATTCTTCTGATAATTTCCTTATGATGAGTAACAATACTACTCATGAGCCGATGCTTCTAAAAGAACCCGAGTATGTACCGGAAAAAACTATTGATAATACAGAATATGATAAGGAACATAGCGTGAAATCCGATGATGAAGGCAACACCTATGAACTTGACTCAGAGAAGAAGATAACCCATTATCAGGTTAATATGGCTGCACTTCTCAGACTGGGTGAATGGTTTGATTATCTTAGAGAAAATGGTGTCTATGACAATACCCGTATAATAATAGTGTCTGACCATTCTCATAAGTTCGGACAGAAGGGTATGCAGCTGGATGTTGATGGTAAAGAGACAGATGTAACAGGCTTCCAGTGTATGATGCTTGTGAAGGATTTTGATGCTAAAGGTTTTGAAAAGAATGATGAATTCATGACGAATGCTGATACACCTTCAATTGCCTTGAATTCAATTATAAAAGATCCTGTAAATCCTTTTACCGGAAATAAGATTAATAGTGATGTAAAAAATAATTCAGAACTACATCTGAATTACACCAGTAACTGGGTGATAGATGATAATAATGGAAACACATTTCTTCCTGATGACTGGTATACAGTGCACGACAATATCTTCGATAGTTCAAACTGGAAGTATTTAGGCGAGTATTGATATTTATGTAAATTTGTATTATCATATTCTTTAACTATACATTTTTATTAGTAGAAAGACGGGGTAAATATGGATAGGTACGAAAGTCAGCACACACAGGATATTAATATTGAACGTGAGACTACGATAGAAGTTTCTGATATCGTGTCTGAGGTTTATGAAGCTCTTTCAGAGAAAGGCTATAATCCTGTAAACCAGATAGTCGGATATATTATGAGCGGGGATCCGACTTATATCACAAGCTACAAGAATGCAAGAAGTCTTATTATGAAGGCGGAAAGAGATGAGATACTTGAGCTTCTGATGGAAAACTATATAGAAACGAGACTTAAGAAATGAGGATAATGGGACTGGACTATGGGGATAAAACTGTAGGTGTTGCCATTTCCGATGAGCTTCTTATTACAGCCCAGCCACTGCTGACTATTGAAAGGGAGAGATGGAATAAACTCCGCAAGACATATCAGCAGCTGGAAAAGATTATCGAAGAGAATAAAGTGGAAAAAATAGTTCTGGGCAGACCTCTGAACATGAATGCTACGGAGGGGGAAAGGGTTGAAAGAACCAATGCTTTTGCAGAGGAACTTTCCAGACGTTCGGGACTTGAGATTATCTGGATTGATGAGAGACTCACAACAGCACAGGCTGACCGTATATTAAAAGAAACAGGGGTTGCGATTTCAGGTCGCAAGGAATACATTGATAAGATGGCGGCTGCAATAATATTGCAGACCTATTTGGACACACAGAGTAACGCATAAGGCGGCTCTGTGTTTAAGTTGTGTAAAATGAACAGATTTGGTTTGACAGGATAGTTTAGATTCGGAGGACGTAAATTGAATAATAGTGAAAACTCTGCGGTAAAAATCATTCCTCTTGGAGGATTAGAACAGATAGGCATGAACATTACCGCTATTGAATATGAAGATGATATTATAGTTATAGATGGAGGCCTTTCATTCCCGGATGATGATATGCTGGGAATAGATCTTGTTATTCCTGATATAACTTATCTGAAAAACAATAAAGATAAGATAAGGGGAATGGTGGTAACTCATGGTCACGAGGATCATATAGGTGCCATTCCTTATATTGAAAAAGAAATCAATATCCCATTATATGCTACCAAGCTTACTATGGGACTTATTGATTACAAGCTTTCTGAACATGGACTTCTGGATAATATAAGAAGAAAGGTTGTTACTTATGGACAGATAATCAATCTTGGATGCTTCAGAATAGAATTTATAAGAACAAATCATTCCATAGCTGATTCGGCGGCACTCGCTATATATACTCCTGCAGGAATCATAGTTCATACCGGAGATTTTAAGGTTGACTACACACCTGTATTTGGAGACACTATTGATCTTCAGAGATTTGGTGAACTTGGCAAAAAAGGTGTGCTTGCTCTTATGGCTGATTCTACAAATGTTGAGAGACCCGGTTTTACTCCTTCAGAGAAAACCGTAGGAAAAACATTTGACCATATATTCGATGATAACAGAGACCATCGATTAATAATTGCTACATTTGCTTCAAATGTGGACAGGGTTCAGCAGATCATCAACTCTGCCTGCAAGTATGGACGCAAGGTGGTTGTAGAAGGAAGAAGCATGGTGAATATCATAAACATTGCTTCTGAACTGGGATATCTAAAGATTCCGGATAACACACTTATTAGTATTGATGAGGCAAAACAGTATCCTGATGAGAAACTGGTCTTTATAACAACAGGAAGCCAGGGAGAGAACATGGCTGTTCTTTCCAGAATAGCAGCTTCCATTCATAATAAAATATCTATTGTACCCGGGGATGTGGTTATATTTTCATCAAGTCCTATTCCGGGAAATGAGAAGTCAGTATACAAAGTTATGAATGAATTGGAACAGAAGGGGGCAAGAGTTATCTATCATGATACTCATGTTTCCGGACATGCATGTCAGGAAGAATTGAAACTTATATACACCCTTACAAAACCTAAATATGCAATTCCTGTTCACGGTGAGTTCAGACATCTGAAGAGACATGCGGAACTGGCCAATGAGATGGGAATCCCAAAAAAGAATGTAAAGATTCTTACCTGTGGTGATGTGCTCGAAATTGGAGAGGACACATTTAAAGTAACTGATAAAGTTCCACATGGTGGAGTTATGGTTGATGGGTTAGGTGTAGGTGATGTAGGAAATATTGTCCTTAGAGACAGACAGCTTCTATCAGAAAATGGACTTATGGTAGTTGTTGTAACTCTGGAAAGTGGAAGCAGACAGCTTCTTTCCGGTCCGGATATTGTATCAAGAGGATTTGTATATGTGAGAGAGGCTGAACTTCTTATTGAACAGTGTAAGGATGTTGCTACTGAAACCTTATACGAATGCCTTAAGGATGAAAATGCTGACTGGAATAAGATGAAGAATGCCATCAGAGAATCCCTTGGAGAATTTCTATGGGAGAGAACAAAGAGAAGTCCTATGATATTACCGATTATTTCTGAGGTATAGATCAGAGGTTAAGCTTATGAATGAACTGATTGAAGAGTGTAGAAAACTGAATCAGATGATTATGGATTCCAAGGAATATAAGAATTATGTGTTTGCACGTAATACAATTAATTCCAATGAGGATCTCAGCAATCAGATAAATGAATTCCTGAATCGTTATAATGATGTGATGAGATACACTGATGGGAACCCCTATGATGAACTCCTCAGACTTTATAATGAGAATGATGAGCTGATTCATAATTCGTCAGTGAATGAATTCCTAAGAGCGAAGAGTTCTTTTTCGAAACTTGTAAAAAGATTAATTGATGAGATATCAGATGGACTGGATATTGAATAAGGAAGAAAGACATGAACAATAGTAGAAGAAAAAAAGCGTTTAAAACTGAAAACAGATTAAGGATTGCTCTTTATTATTCCTTCCAGCTGCTGATAGATGTGCTTATCCTTTTTGTTTTTATAAAAGGATTTTCCACTGCATATAATTTTTCGCATGATATCTTTGTGGATTCTGCAAAGAATCTGAAGGATAAAGATATTGTGGTTGTAAAGATACTTCCGGATTCCTCTACAAGCATGGTGGCGGATACCCTTTACGAAGCAGGTGTTATAAAGAATAAATATGTAATGATGGCCAAGATAAAGGTCAACGAAGTTGGTGGCAAGATAAAAGCCGGAAGCTATGGCCTTTCTCCATCAATGACTTATAGTGAAATCATCAGAATTATTACTGGTGGTATTTCTGTTAATGAAGACAGTTTTAAAACTAATGAAGATGATAAAGTAGCTACACCTTTAGATGCCGGTGAGATTCATGATAATTCTGAAGTTGGTGCCGGTGTTGGTGATGAGGGTGACGGATATGTGCCTGAAGACGGAGGAGATGCAGAGGCTCCTGACGCAGGTGAGGGAACAGAATAATTGGAATACGAAAGATTGCGGGATTTTATAATTTCATATATTCATGATGATGAGGGAATCCTGGGGGATATATATAGTGAAGCTATAAAAACAGGTGTGCCGGTGATCAGACCTGAGATGAAGGATCTCCTAAGAACTCTTATAGTGATGAATCGTCCCGAAAAAATATTGGAGATCGGAACGGCAGTTGGTTATTCTTCACTGTTTATTGCTGACATACTTAAAAGTGGTTTTAGTATCGATACCTTTGAACTTGATCCTGACAGGATTAGGATAGCGAAGGGTAATATCTCCAAGATGGGATATGAGAATGAGATACATATCCATGAAGGAGATGCGGCGGCGCTTCTCAAAGATATGGATAGAAAGTACGACTTTGTTTTTATAGATGCGGCTAAGGCACAGTATATGATCTATCTGGAAGAGGTAATGAGACTGACGCATCCGGGAAGCGTGATAGTTACGGATAATATATTTACTGATGGTGAGATTCTTGAATCACATTTCCTTGTGGAAAAAAGATATAGGACGATCCATGACCGGATGAGGGAATATATATATAAAATAAAAAATGATGACAGACTTGAAACTGCTGTGCTGTCAGTAGCAGATGGTGCTGCTGTTTCAGTTGTGAAATAAACGGAAAAGGGAATTATGACACAGAAGAAGAAACCGGAACTTCTGATTCCTGCCGGCGGACTGGAGACTCTCCGTGTGGCTGTGGATTATGGAGCGGATGCAGTATATATTGGTGGAAACAGATTTGGACTGAGAGCAAAAGCTGATAATTTTGGATATGAGGATATGAAGGAAGCTGTTTCGTATGCTCATGAAAGAGATGTAAAGCTTTATGTCACTACTAATATATATGCTCATAATGATGATATAAAAACTGTAGCCGGATATTATGAAGAACTGAAAAGCCTTGGGGTGGACGCGGTTCTTATATCTGATCCGGGAATGTTCAGTATAGCCAGAGAAATACTAAAGGGTAGTGATACGGAAATACATATAAGTACTCAGGC
>JAILMQ010000044.1 GCA_024692605.1 Eubacterium sp. | reverse complement strand
TAGGATCCCATTGAAAGTCTGCTTTCGAATTCTCCCACCGGCAGAGGCTTATCAAACAGGAAGCCCTGTGCATAATGACAATTATTATTTCGAAGTATTTCTAATTGTTTTTCCGTTTCAACTCCTTCGACAATACATTCTATACCAAGTTCATTCACCATGGCAATTACGTATTTAAACATAATACTGTTAATACTATTCTGATTATCTTCCTCTGTAGGAAGGAAACTCCTATCCACCTTCAGAACATTCCAAGGTAATTCACGAATCAGATTAAGAGATGAATAACCCATTCCGAAATCATCAACAGAGGTAAAAATTCCTACACTCTGAAGCCCTGTAACTATCTTCTTTATAGCACTGAAATCAACATCCGTAGTAGTTTCAGTAAGCTCAATCTCCAGGCAGCTATGTGGTACATTATGCCTGTCAATAATCTTAAGTATATTATCAAGAAGATTATCATTATGCAAATGTTTACGAGAAAGATTTACAGAAACACGGATACTCATCATTCCCCTATCTATCCAGCGCCTTATATCTCTGCAAACATGTTCGAGCATATAGAAATCCAAGGTACAGATATCATCGGTTTCCTCAAGCATAGGGATAAAGTTTCCCGGACTTATCATCTCTCCTTTATGTATCCATCGGCAAAGCGCTTCAGCGCCAATAAGTTTACCTGTTTCTGTATTAACCTTTGGCTGATAGTAAACCTGGAACTCTTCATTTCTGATGGCTTCAGGGAATTCACGCTGTACCTTCATAGTATAATTCTTCGACGAAACAAGCGAATCATTATAAAATACAACACTCTCATTGCCACCACTCTTTGCGGCAAAAGATGCAATAGTTGTGTATTCTATAATAAGTCCCGGATTTTCTATTATCATATCCTTTGGAATTCTGTAAACACCCACAGTAGTACGGATATTTACAGTTTTCCCTTCACGGGCATCATATATAATAGGAGCTTCATTAAGATATGTAAATACATTTCCCATTTTTTTGTATCCAAAGATAGCTATGAAATTGTCACCGCCCAGACGGACAACCATTCCATCATCATCTATGATCTTCTGAATTCCTTCAAAATGATTTTTCATTACCATATCTCCGGCTTTTCTTCCAAGGTCCTGATTTACCAGAGTAAAATGCAGAAGATTATATCTAATGGCGATTTTACCACCCAGCCGATTCTTGTTTTGAATTATGTATCTGATTAAGCTTCTCTGATTCAGATATCCAAAATCATCATAATAAGCAAGCTCACTTATAATACCATTTAGACGGTTTCTGCTGACATAAGAAAGGGTTGTTCTCATAGCCAGCTCAACACACCATCTTTCTTCATCTGTCAGAGGTTCCTCATTTGGATTCATAAACGCTGTAATTGTAGCAATAGACATTACACTTGATACAACTCTGAAGGATACCAATTCCTCTCCATCTATTCCTGTATCAAAACAGCAAAGGGTTTCTCCACCGCCTACAGCCTCTTCTTTAGGATTACGGTAAAACCGGGTAACAGCCTTTGACAGCCGGAACATAGAGGCTATATCGATAAGAATTCTCTCAATCTCAGGGGTTACAGCTTCTATACTCATACTCACATCAGTCATGGCAGAAATAAGCTTTATAAAAAGTTCATAAAATCTGAGCTTATAATCACTGGCAGAAGAATCTAATACATTATATATCTCAGTATCATTATTTTTATGTCTTCCTTTAAGAGAATTCTTATTAACTACCATTGCATCCTTGGCACGTTTTAATACATCCTGAGTTCTCCAGTCTTTATCCGGATCATAATCGGCCAATCCATATGCAACAGTCACCTCACCATTTTCCCGACAAAAAGCCATACGATTTGCAAGATCATTAACAAGTTTTCCTCTTTCATCATAATTCTCATTATCGAGAATTATAATAAACTCGTCTCCACCAACCCTGTATAAATCTTCATCTCCAAAAACTTCTTTAATAGTCTTTGATGCTTCAAGAATATAGGTATCACCGGCCTTGAGTCCCTTTGAATCATTAACCTTTTTCAGATCGTTTACATCACAAAATACTAAGGAGAATGCCCCCTTTGTTTTGTTCTCTATATCCTTATCTATACACAGCTCCCTCTGAACATAGAGCTGTTTATTTTTAAGTCCTGTAAGCACATCCCGGTCTGTCACATTTATTGCTTTGCCAAGAGACTCTTCATATTCCATTAACTTTCTTTTGGAATAATTAACATTGGCAATTGCAACAATTATATAATCAGCATCTTCACTTGGACGTACTATAAATATAGATTCATATTCTGGTTTGTCATTAACAGACAATCTGTAATCAAGAAAAAGCTTACCGGTCTCTCTAAGGTTATTAAGAATAACTTCCTTACGCATAGCTTTTTCCATTAATGGATAATCTTCAGGATATACATATTCTTTTATAATCTGCTGGGCATCTTCAAAGAAATCCTTGCCTTTGACCCAATCGGTCATCTGAGAATATTTTTTCCCGAAATTATATTCCTTATATTCATTTGTTAAAATATCAACTCTGTAAATAACCTCATAATGCTGAGCAAGGGCCACAGCTATCTCTTTAAATAATCTACTCTCCTGGAAAAGCGTTTCTTCTGAATCATTTTTTGAGTCAATATATCTTACAGCAATAACAAGACGATCCCTATCCGTTATCTGTCTGCAAATAAATAAACTGACATACTGAACTATACCATTTACAACCTGTCTATATACAAGAGAGTGTGTTCCGCTATCCTTTAATGTATTAAGAAGATTAGTCTTGTCCAGTTCATAGAGAAGCATCGCTCTATCCTCAGGATAAATGTGTTTCTCTATATCATCCTGCAAACTTTCAAAGAAATTTTTTCCATCCGTATCAACTCCAAGTTTGTAAAAAGTATCGCTGGTATAGTATTGTGTGAAATGTCCGGAATCAATATCTATATAATAGATAACCTCAAACATACTTCCAAGAGATCTGGCTATTTCTCCGTAAATGGCATTCTGTTCATTTTCCTTCAGCTGACGCCTTACAACCTTATCTATATTCTGTACGCCAATAACAATATCTCCGTCACCTTGTCTTATGGTTTTTAAAGAATAATATACAGGTTTGTTATCTATATTGAGCCTGTAACGAAGACCAAAGGATTTACCGTTATCCAATGATTCAATAACACTTTCTTTTCTAAAGGTTCTCATAAACATACTTTGATCTTCAGGCCACACTAACCTTCGGCAGTTATCTATAAGATCCACAAAAAAGTCATCTCCTGAAGAAATGATTTTTAATTCACCTTTATCCTCTGAAGTAGCATACTCAACATAGTTGTCATTCTTGGAATCAACAACATATATGGATTCATAATCATTCGCCAGTGCAAAGGCCAGCTCAGAAAATGACCTTTTGTTTCCTTCATCACCCATAAGAAATACCTCCAATTGTACCCCTATCTTTTTATAAACGTTTGCCCCAATTATTTATTTATATTATTAGTCAAATGGTTGAAAACAGTGCTTTGATAGCTTGTTCATTAGGTATTACAACCGGCCGCAAAAGATTATTCATTATATGGTCCCCCATTTCTACAGCCCTTTCTGATTTTGACCCGGGAACTAATGTAACATTAAATGCATACAGCAGACCAAGCTTTTGGAGATACACATTCAATTCTGCCGGATCCTTAATCCCCGTATATTTTTCAAAGAAAAGATTCCCCGCTTTCAAAATCAGATCTGAATCCATGCCAACACTCTTCTCTATAATCCCACTATTTGATTTAGGAGCAGATATCATATCTCTGAATATTGCAACCAAATCACAGATTGGCGGTCCTACAGTAACTTCAGGCATATCAATAAGAACCAGTTCCCCATCCTGGATCATAATATTACCCGGATGCAGATCATTATGGGTTACCGTATCTGCTTCCGGGATGGAATCAACAATTCCTCTAAGAATCTTAATCTCATCCTCACTGCACCACTTTCCTAAGTTGTCTATCATACCATGATAAACATCCTGAATTCTTGAAAAGCTCCCCTTGGGAACATGGGTTGAATGAAGAGTTTTGGCCAAAGCAACATGCTGACTAACATACTCGTCCAGCTTATCAGGATTATCCCGCATAGCATGTCCCAATGTATCGGAATGTAACATTTCAAAAACCACTCCATAACAGTCTCCAACTCTGACTGTATCATATGCTATTACAGAAGGAATGCCATTTATAAATGCTGTTCTGGCAAAGTTTCGCTCACGCTCGATTTCCTCAAAAGTCATCCACGGCTTATAAACCTTGACAATCTTATCCTCATCCAATCGATATACTGCACCGTTTCCGCCTTCTGCCAGCTTTTCACAGTCCCGGATGCTGATTTCACGAAGTTTTTTTCTTATATCAAAAAGCTCAGTAAAGCCAGTAGTTTCAAATATATCATAAACCTCCCGCGAAACATTTATCAACTTCGGCTTATAATCAAAAAGCTTACAAAATTTCACGAGGACACGTAGTCCTGCACTAGAAATATATGCAAGCTTTTCTGCATCAAATATAATCTCTTTTTCAAGAGTTTTGTTTATTACATCTATTATATCCTTCTCCCAGATTGGAGCAGAATTAGTATCAATTCTACCCTCAAGGGAAATGTGAAGTGCACAATTTCCATCATAAGTATTCATATATTAACCCCTTAATTAATGGCTGCCAACTACCCCAGCTTCTTTACAATACTCAATATATTCTGCCCATCCTTATACTCATAGAACATATCATCCATACTTTTTTTAACCATAAATATACCAAGACCACCTATTGCTCTTTCATCCACAGAAAGTGTTATATCCGGATCATCCTTCTTAAGCGGATCATATGGTACGCCACTATCAATAAATACAATTGTAACTTCTCCAGGTTCATCGGAAAAAATCATACGTATAGTTGCATTTCCAATCTCCGGTGCATAAGCATAATTAGCTATGTTCACGAAAAGCTCTTCCACCGCTACATCTATCTGCATCTGAGCCTTCATCGAACAATCAAACTCTTCAAGATGACTATCAATAAAAATCATCAGATCATCCAGTTTATCTTTTCTGGCTTCTATTGTAATTTCATATTCATTAGTTATCATAAACTGCACCCCTTTGGAATATCTATTTGTTCTAATCCCTTATACAATATAATACTATATTTTTTGATATATGAAAATGTATTACAACCATTTTTTCATCTTAAAGAACATTAGTTCACCAACACTGATCAAAATACTACATATTATAACCACCGGATAACCCCATTTTGTTGTAAGTTCCGGCATATATTTGAAATTCATTCCATACCATCCTACTATCAGCGTCAGTGGCATGAATATGGTTGTAACCACTGTAAGCAGAGTCATTATCCTGTTCTGCTTAACATCAACCTGAGTATGATACATATCTCGAAGCTGCATAGTGAAGTCGCGAAGTGAGGAAGCAGTATCATGAAGCCTTGTAACTCTGTCGGTAAACAGTCTGAAATATCTTGTATTCTCAGGTTTAAAGAAATTGTTTTCGTTTTCCTGAAGTTCCTGACCAAAGTCAATCAGCTGCTCATAATGTATACGTAACTCACGTATATTGCTTCGTATCTCATTTACTCTTGTCAGAGTAGTTACAGTCTCTTCATTCAACATATCATCTTCTATCTCATCCAGTTCCTTTTCAAACCTCTCCAGAATTGACAGATCACGACTGATTATAAGTTCCAGAAAATCATAGATGAACCTCTCAAGACATGGAACCTTCCATCTTTTGGTTCTTGCAATCCTCTTAACCATTCTCTCAACAACACCTGTGGAATCTATAAATACAATTCCCTTCTCGTCAAGAGCAAAGGCATACTGATAATCATCTCCACTTATATCTCTTCTACTGGGTACAGAAAATGTACCTGTGAGGGAATCATAGTTTACTTCAGCCTTAGTATTATGAATATCATCAAAGGCAATATCCATTTCAATTCCCATATCAAAACTGCTCTGATATTTTTTCCATTCATCAACTGTTAGAACAGCAACATATTGAAAATCTCCCTTATGAACATCTTCTTCGCTACACTCTGTAAGAGTGGTCTTGATAAGATAATACATTTTCAATCTCCCAGATTCGTGAATACTTAATATATATTTTCCATCATCAGCACTACTATTGTCAAGTTTAGTAATTGATTCTGACTTTTTTGTTGCCCTTTGATTTAAAAATCTTCTTATATGTTTTTCTAACCTTTTTAGGTACAGTAATTTTAAGCTTTGAAGATGTACCCTTTAAAACATTCTTTCCAACCGTAGTTTTCTTAAGTTTCCTGGTTTTCAGCTTTATCTTAACAAGCTTTTTATCCCCGTAAAATGCTTTCGCTCCGATAGCTTTTACATTTTTACCAATTGTAATCTCCGTAACTGATTTAAAGCCCTTAAAGGCTTTTTCATTTACAGCAGTCACCTTAAATGTTACTCCACCAAGCTTTACAGAATCAGGCACATCATACGTCTTATTATTTTTTAAATAAGGCATCATGTAAGTAACTGTTCCACCGGTTATTTTTCCACTTTTCTTTGTAACCTTAGTAATCTTGTACTTACCACCGGATTTTTTATCTGCTATTTTTGCATTTAATACAAGCTTGTTCTTCTTTATATTAATAGAAGAAATATACTTTGAAGCAGCATCCTTACTTCCTGACTTTTTAGGAAGATATGACTTGCCGGGGATAGGAATAGTTTTTACCTTAACACCATTGACTTCCAGCATTCTTTTTATAAATGTTTTTATTTCGGAACGTGTAGCCTTACCATGCGGATCAATTCTTCGCTCAGATTTAGGTGCATTTGCAGAACCTTTCCCCACAAGAATATTATGAGTTGCCGCCCAGCACACAGCCTCCCACACATAATAATCCACGTCATAGTAATCTATAAAATCATCGCTTCTTCCGAAATCAATACTTCTATTATAATCCATATATTCAGCGTAACGCATCAGCATGAAGAGTACATCCTGTATCTCAATACATTTTCCTATACCGAAGTTATCAGATGAAACATATGGATATCCTACACAGATTGAATTTTTCTCGCCCCAGAGCAAAGCCTTTTCATACCAGGCACCTTTTTTCACATCCTTAAATCTGGATTTAAGTCCGCTTACATCCGGACTTCCTGCCATTTTGTAAAGTGTCTGCACCATCATTTCCCTGGTAATTCTTTGATTCTTTGGTGGCAGGTTAACATTATCGCCCGGCCTTGAGGTTTCACTATTCAGGGATTTTTTACTGCTTGATTTGGTGCTCAGCTTAACTCCATCATCAAAGCAAAGAAAGTAAATATTATCTTTACCGGTTGAAGTATCTCCACCATAATCGATGGTCCAGGAATGACCCTTACATACCTTATACTCTGCCCTCTTTACTCCCTGCTTATAGGTTTTAACAAGGAACGGATTTTCACCTATATTAAGTTTTGTAAATTTATTCGTAAATGCCTGCAGAAAATATAAATATTTATTTTTCTTCAGATTTAATGACTTAATTTCATTTACTGCACAATCAAGGTAAACCAGCTTAGGATTATGAGTTACATCCAAGGTTTTTAGATAGCTGCGGTTATAGCTGCAGATCAGTTTAGTCAGTTCCGGATTATGGCTTACATCCACATTTGTTGCCTTGTTATTTGCACAGTTATAATACTGCAGTCCCGGACATTTACTTACATCAATACTTCCAAGGCCGGGATTATCCCATATATCCAGTCTTTTCATCTTCGGACATTTTGTAACATCCAGTTTCTTAAACTTATTTCTAAAAGCATCCAAGTGCTGAAGATTGGGATTATGACTTACATCGAGTTTCTTAAGTCCACAATCACCACAGGTAAGGTGTTCCAGTAATGGATTATGACTCACATCAAGTCCCGTAAGAGGATTTGAATTACATTCCAGATATGAAAGCTTAGGATTATCTGCCACATTTAATGTCTTAATATTACAATTATAGCAATATAACCATTCCAGTGTCGGATTGGTGGAAAGGTCCATGGAAGTAAAAAGATTATCAGAACACCATACACCGGTAATCAACTGATTCTTACTAAGATCCATAGTCTTTATTTTGTTTTTGGTACAATAAAGCCCTCTCAGTTCTACCAGATACTCTATTCCCTTTAAGGACTCTATACCCATTCCGTCACACCAGATGTTTCTTGCAACAAGAATTTCATCTGAATCCAAAGTATTATCATTGTTACTATCGAAAGCTTCTTTTACATAAGCTCTGAATTTATTATCAGGAAATGTTGTAGAATTTATTTTAACAGAATTAATCTTTGCTGCATAAACCTTATCTGCTTTTCTACCCGGCATATAAACTGCACTTCCCAGCATTGTTAAGGCCGCAAGGGAACCTGCAATAGCCTTTGTGATCATTATCCTTATTCTCTTCACCCTTTATCCCTCTCTAATTCCTGTTATATCCTATTATAATAGACTCGCTATTAACCTACAGTAAGTATACCAAGAAGGACAATTAAATACAATAAAAGAAGACTTTTAACTTATTTTTCGAGGTTATTGTGCATAGTGCACAAAAAAGTTTGTGCAGTATTGAGCAGAAAATACAAGTATATCCACTTGTAATTATGAACAAACAGGGTTATAATTTGAACGAAATATGAACAAACTATTAACAAATCTGAAAATTTTTGTGAATTATGTCAACAATTATATGTATTCATTTGATCACTAGGAGGGATGATAATGAATAAGATGGAAAATAAAAATAACAACAAGGGTTTCTCCCTGGTTGAATTAGTGGTAATCATAGCCATTATGACAATTCTTGCCGGTATTATTACAATGACAGTAATACATTACATAGAGAAAGCAAGGCAGGCAAAGGATATATATCATGCAAGTGTAATAAGAAATGCTCTTAACGCTTATCCTTTCCCAAGTGATTTCCAGGGAAGAGAAGTTGTATATGAAGATCCTGAAACCGGAGATAGAGAGAGTTATACAAGAGGATGGGTATACGTTGATAAAGATGAGATAAGATGCTCAGATCAAAGCTGTGCACTTGCTCTTATTATGGCAGGTCTTGTATATGTAAGTCCGGAAACAGAGGCAAAACTCATTGCAAACGAAGAAGATCCTAACAGATGGTTCCCAAGTGGACCGGATGGAGACTACATTCGTAGAACTGCAATTAATGAATATGTATTTAAAACAGATATGACTGTACAGGCAAGAAGAACCTGGAACACATTCCAGCTTGATGTTTATGTTGATGATGGCGGACAGGTTCTTATGGGTGCAAGTGCTTCTAACGCACAGAGATCCGGCGGACATTCTAAAGATGAAGAAACCGCTAAACTCTTTGCAGGAAAGCTTGGGTTCAATGATGCAAAGATTACTCCTATCGGAGAACAGCATAGTCAATAAGATTTTAGTATTAGTCTAATAAAAAAGAAATCATCGAAATGATTCTCGTCAGATCGATGGTTTCTTTTTTTACTCTATCATGCACTCTTCTTATAAGAATGTGTCATCCTTTCATTGATAATAGACTCAATAACCAGGTCTCTTTCGTAAGCCTCCTGCAGCTCAGTCTCCGTAACACTTGAGAACACATCCGCCTTGCACTGATCAAAATATGAACACCCCAGGCAGCATCCTGCACAATCCTTGTATCCCATAAGCCAGAACTTAATTCTTTCCCACATATTTCTTACCTCCACTTTCTAATGCTCACATACGAGTCATAATTAATCACATATCGTTATCTTATGACTATATAATAACCATTAGTGTGGGTTATAAAAAGCCCAGCCCTATCCCATCAGATTATTCGTTACAGTTCACTGCCTAGCCAAATCACCTATCTCATAACCATATTTTTTATCTGCTAACCCTCAAAAAAGCCAGTAAAATAGCGCATTTTCGCTATTTTTTTGTTGCATTATATATGGTTATGTGTTATAATAAACA
>JAILMQ010000011.1 GCA_024692605.1 Eubacterium sp. | reverse complement strand
ATATTTACATCTGTCCTGAGTACATTTGGCTACGACTTTACTCAGATCATCCTTTGTAGTACCTTCCTTCTGAACACGAGTAAGACTCCACTCATGCTTATGATCCGGCACTTCAATAGGAACTGCACATCCATCAAAGATGAACTGAGTATCCTCATACCAGCCTGATTCAGAAAACTGATTTATTTCATCAAGGAACACCTCTGAACTAAGCATATCTATTCCCATACACTGAGCATACGCATTATACTCCTCTGTTTCAACCAGAGGTTCATCTCCTATAATTATATCGTAAGCATAGTATATGTCCTGATGTACATCATCAAAATCATCAAGATCAGCAAAATGTAAATCCACATGGTTTGCTACCGGTTTTGGAATTCCCATATCTATTATTATCTGGCCTGTATAAACGCAGGCTTTACTATCAGATTTGGTAAAAGCACGAACCTGGTTTAGTGGAAGGCAATCATAATTTTCATCCTCCATGAATACATCTACATCAATAGAGCAGGCAACATCAGTACACCTTAACATGCCTCCTGTCGCATAGCAGTTAAGTTCACCCATATATCCATCTACAGTTATTCCTAAATAACCCGTTGCAACAGCCCTTGTTAACGTGCCCTCACAATAAATACCACAGGCTTCAAAACAATCGATATCATTATCCTGCTCCAGTGTAATATCTATATCCATACCCTCAAAGATTATATTCGAAATAAAACCATAAGTAACAAATCCGGAGTAGGCACAATATTCCGTTTCTTCTTCACCGGGTTTTAAATCATGCTTAGAACACTCTTCTATGCTGTCCTGAGTTAATCCTGCAATTATATGATCATTTCCATTAAGGTTAATACGTCTGGTAAATTCGCCATTACTATAGAACGGAGCTGTAACCCAATGATGCTCAGATAGATCGATGTCCCTGGTCAGAACAGCATATACATTTCCGTTATTATCATTTGTAAATTCTTTAGAATATACAAACTTTGCAAGCTGGGCTCCGGTAGATATCTGGTACGGATCATACTCTGTACCTGCACCACCGTCGTATGAATCTGCAATATAATCTGTCCAGACTGTTTCAATTTCATCATCGTCATCATCCAAAGCATTTGCCTTTGCCACCATCGGTAAATAACCTACCGCAAGAATGACAGCCATAATTATCATCAAACTGATTCTGATTATGGATTTATCCTTTTGTTCTCTCATTTGCTTTCTCATCTCGCAACCTCCCTTTTGCTCGATTTATATGAATTATTTATAATAAGAATTAACCCATTAATACTCCACTGATTCATCAGTTACAGGGAATGTGAAGTATGTATCCGGATATGGTTCATTTTCCAAAGTGAAATGCCACCATTCTTCAGCCAACGGTTTAAATCCATGACTCGTCATGGCATCACGAAGTATCATTCTGTTCTGATACTGTTCTTCTGTGATTCCTTTATAATCAGGATGACTGAGTTCACCAAAGTAGTCAAATGTACCACCCATATCTACTTCCTTCTCAGTAGCCATATCAAACAGTGTAAGGTCTACAGTACTTCCACGGCTGTGGCCGGAATGTTCAGCCACATAACCCTGAGGAATAATCTGATCCTTTTCAATATCAGGATAGAAGTAGTCCTTCATTTCCACGTCATCAGTTTTAGCCCATTCCATAAAGTTTGAAACAGCTTCCTGAGGTCTGTAGGCATCATATATCTTTAAGCGATAGCCCTTCTCCTCCAGGTCATCACTTACTTCCTTAAGAGCGGCTGCTGCCTCTTTTGTTATAAGGGCAGTCGGTTCTTCATATCCGTCAATTCTTTCTCCAACAAAATTATAGGTAGAATAATATCTGATTTCAAGGATAACATCAGGTATTTCTTCACTTAAAATTACAAAATCAGAAGAATCATCCGAAAACTTGTAGCCATCTTCAGAAACAGTCTCTGTAGAATCCTCATCAGCTTCATCTGCTGTATCTTCTTCCTTTACCGCAGACTCCGGTATCTCTTCAATAGTAGTTTCTTCATAAACCTCTGCAGCGGTAGTACCCTCATCTGAACTTTCCTTTCCACATGCCGTGGATAATCCGAGTACCATAAGAGCGGTCATAATAACTGCAATCTGTTTTCTTGCAAACCTTGTTTTTTTCATATGGTTTCCTCCAAGTCTATAAAGTTTTTAAGAATAATCTTTCCTTCCGGTGTGAGGATCGATTCCGGATGGAACTGCAGACCATAGACAGGATATTTTTTATGCTTTACAGCCATAACCTCTCCATCATCATCTGAAACAGCAATCAGTTCCAGTTCATCAGGAAGAGTTTCTGTCTTCGCTGCAAGAGAATGATATCTGGCAACCTGAATCTTACTGTCGCCCCCATCCTTATAAAGACCCTTAAAAATATCCACTCCGGCCTTGATGGTAGATATTGAGGATTTACCATGCATAAGTCTCTTTGCATAGGTTACGGTTGCCCCATATACTTCGCAGATGGCCTGATGTCCCAGGCACACTCCGATGATGGGAATCTTTCCCTGGAAATATCTTACCACATCTTCGCATATTCCCGCATCCGACGGTTTGCCCGGACCTGGAGAAAGAATTATATGAGAAGGAGCCAGAGCTTCTATCTCTTCTATAGTCATCTCATCATTTCTGATAACTTTTATATCGGGGTTTATACTTCCCACCACCTGATAAAGATTGTAGGAAAAACTATCGTAATTATCTATTAACAGTATCATTTGCTGCTCCTTTCCAGCGCATTTATAACTGCCCGCGCTTTATTAAGGCACTCCTGATACTCTGTTTCAGGAACACTGTCTGCCACAATTCCTGCACCACTCCTTACAAATACCTTGTTGTTCTTTTTAAATGCAAGTCTTATTGCAATACAGGTATCCAGATTACCGGTGAAATCAATGTAGCCAACAGCTCCACCATAAACACCTCTTTTATCTCCCTCAAGCTCGTTGATTATCTCACATGCTCTGATCTTCGGAGCTCCCGAAAGAGTTCCTGCAGGAAGAACTGCTGCTATAGCATCAGCTGCATCGTACTTCGAATCATCAATAGTTCCCTTAACAGTTGAACCGATGTGCATTACATGTGAATATCTGTGTACTGACATATAATCAACCACATCTACAGTACCGAACTTACTGATCTTACCCAGATCATTTCGTCCCAGATCCACCAGCATGTTATGTTCGGAAAGCTCCTTCTCATCCTTCATAAGTTCCGCCTCTAACTGACGGTCCTCTTCAGGAGTTTTTCCTCTTGGTCTTGTTCCTGCCAGAGGATATGTATAAAGATCTTTTCCATCAAGTTTTACAAGCGTCTCCGGAGATGCTCCCGCAAGCTCCGCTCCATCTATATCAAAATAGAACATATATGGTGAAGGGTTACTTGTTCTGAGCATTCTGTAGGTATCAAAAAGACTTCCCGAAAAATCAGCCTCAAGTCTGTTTGAAAGTACCACCTGGAATATGTCTCCTTCGAAGATATAGTGTTTTCCCTTTTCCACCATATCGCAGTATTCTTCTTTGCTGAAGAGTCCCTTGAAATCAGAAAGAAGCCTGCCCTTTGGTATTTCCTTCTTTTCGCCGGATATTATAATCTCTTCAATCTTTTCCAATTCATCGACTGCTGCCGCATACTCTTCATCAAGCTTATCAGTCTTTATATTTACGATAATGATCAGCTTCTGTCTGATATTATCGAAGGCAATACATTTATCAAAAAGCATGAGCTCCATATCTGAAAATCCATCCGAATCCTCGGCATGAAGATTCAGCACCGGCTCACTGTACTTTATATAATCATAAGAAAAATAACCTACCAGTCCGCCGGTAAATCCGGGAAGATCCGCAAGCTTCGGACTGCTGTAATTCTTCATCAGCTGACGTATATAATCTCCGGGATTATCGAAGTCACCGTCTGCGCCGATATTGAAGGCTTCCTCGGTTCCTTTTTCCGTATCCGAAACTGTCAGCTTTCCGTCCTTCAGCTTCAGCTTCAGTACAGGATCATATCCGAGAAATGTATATCTTCCGGTATAGGCCTGGTTCACAACACTTTCAAAAATAAATACACGGTCGCTGATGGTTTTGAGACGTCTCATAACCTCAATCGGTGTAACCATATCGGAAAGAATTTCCGATGCAACCGGCACTATACTGAAATCATTAACATAGCTCCTTAGTTTTTCAATGGGTGTTAAAATCATACTACTCCTACCCCTTTTCTATAAATAAGGATTGCATGGTATCCGAAGATACCGACGCAATCCTTATTATTATATCACATTTATTTAATTTTTGCTGTTTTTGGTAAGCCTTTCTTTTTAAGAATTTTTCTGTAAGCTTTCTTCTTGGACTTCGGAACCTTTACCTTAGCCTTCTTGTTGATATTCTTAACCGCATTCTTTCCTATGGTCTTTTTCTTCAGCTTGGTTGTCTTTATGGTCAGGGTCCTAAGTTTCTTGCATCCTGAGAATGCTTCCTTACCTATCTTCTTTACAGTCTTCGGAATGATAACTGTCTTGAT
>JAILMQ010000235.1 GCA_024692605.1 Eubacterium sp. | reverse complement strand
ATATTGATATAAAGCAGAAATGCCACAAAATCCGACACCTTCACCATGTCCTTGGCAATCAGCACGCCGCCTACCATGATCACTGCAATATTGATGAGCATTGTAAAGGCCGTCATTCCTGAATGAAAAAATCCCATATAGAAATAACTTTCCTTCTTTGCTTTCAGGAAACCATCATTTCCTACCCTGAACTTTTCATTTTCTATATCTTCATTTGCAAAGGATTTAACTACTCTTATGCCAGAGAGATTATCCTCAATCTGTGTATTTACCTCGGCTATCTGCACACGGTTTTCCCGAAATGCCCTCTTCATTCTCTTGTTAATAAAAAATGCATATATAAACATTATTGGTACAAGCACGAATGCCGCAACTGTCAAATAACCGCTGATATTGATGAGAATAATAAATGCTCCAACTATCTTTATAAATGAGATAGCCAGATTCTCCGGTCCATGATGCAGAAGTTCTGAAATATCGAAAAGGTCTGAAGTGATACGACTCATCAGTTGTCCCACCTTCTGCTCATCATAGAAGGAAAATGAAAGCTTTTGATAATGACCAAATATATCAGCCCTCATATCGCGTTCCATCTTCGCTCCCATAACATGTCCGATATTCGTTATGTAATAATTCGAAATAAACTGAATTATCACAAGAATTATCAAAACTATTCCTATGGTGATAACCCTATGTACCGCCACCTCTGTATCCATATTTTTAATGTTCGATGTGATATATCTGACCACCAGGGGAATGACCAGACTAATAAGCGACGCAAGAAATGCAAAGAACATATCCAGTAGAAATGTTCCAATATATGGCCTATAATAACCGGCCATCTTCTTAAGATTGTCCTTCATACTTTTTCCTCCAAAAAAGCATTTACATATTACCTGTCTTTAATAATATTCTATCTCTTTAACTATTCCGTCTTCCCAGCTAAGCCTTTTTATGATGCGACCTCCGCGAATTCTAAGACCTGTTACATAGCCAGTCTTCCATGCATCTGGAAGAGCCGGAAGAAGTTTCACTTCACCTCTAAGGCTCTGCACCAACATTTCTGCAATGCCGGCAGTGCATCCAAAGTTTCCATCAATCTGGAATGGCGGATGATTGTCGAACAGATTGGGGAGTGTCTGCTCGTCTATCAACTTCTCTATATTTTCCAACGCCAGATTACCTTCGCCTAGTCGGGCATACATATTTATGATCCAGGCTCTACTCCATCCGGAATGACCACCACCAAAGGATAATCTCCTCTCAAGTGTTTTCTTGGCCGCCTTAAAAAGTTCCGGCGTTTCATCCTCATTTATACTGCTTCCCGGATAAAGACCGAAGAGTTGGGAAATGTGCCTGTGACCAGGTTCAACTTCTTCGTAGTCCTCATTCCACTCCATTATCTGACCATACTTTCCGATGGAATCGCTTTTAATCCTCATCGCCGCTTCAACTGCTCGTTTCGAAATACTAATATCAAGCTTTACTCCTGCAGATTCAAGAATCTCCTCTGCCCTTATACAAGCCGAAAGCAGTTCCCGAATAATCTGATTATCCATAGCCGCCCCTTTACATATTACTCCCTGCTCACCATTCGGAAGTTTGTATGTATTTTCTGGCGAAAGTGTTGGACAAGTAACAAGATAGTCCCCATCCTCCACAAGATAATCCATGACAAAGATAGCCGCATCTCTCATTATTTCATACTTATCCCGAAGGAAATCAATATCCTCCGTAAAGAGATACTGTTCCCAAATATGAAGCGAAAGCCAGGCTCCACCCATAACCCAATAGCTGGAGCTGAGGCACACATCCTGTGGACAGGTATCCGCCCAGATATCTGAATTATGATGGGCCACAAATCCGCCACATCCATACATTTTTTCGGCTGTCACCTTTCCACTTTCCCGGAGTCTACCAAGAAATGTTATAAGCGGCTCATTACATTCCACAAGATTGGTAACCATAGCCGGCCAGTAATTCATTTCCGTATTGATATTAATGGTATATTTACTACCCCAGATTGGAGTATAGTCCTCATTCCAAATGCCCTGAAGATTAGCAGGGAGAGACCCTTCCCTTGAACTGGCAATCAGTAGATATCTACCAAACTGGAAGAATCTCACAACCTTCTCCTGCCCTTCGATATCAAGAGTCACCCTGTTAAACAGGGACTGATAATCCGAAATATGTTCATTAAGTATATCTATCCATCCAAATGAGGCCGCTTCATTTACTCTTTTGACCGCCGACTCCGCAGGATTCTCCACCCTGAAAGTTGTATCTGCAGCTAGTATAATAAGCGCCTCATCCGCATTTCGGATTATGATACTATTTCCAATGGTTTCCGCTGTTCCCCCTGTAGGTATAACCTTTATGGCTGTGGCAGAGGATATACTACCTCGTCCTCCAGAGGTTGCTTCCATAAGCTGTATATTGCCAGGAAGAGCCTTAATGCTATCCACATAATGATTATAATTCTGGCGCCTTAAAGTCAGCATTTCGTAAGGCTTATCCTCCCACGGTGCAAAGCCTCTTCCTAACTGCGCATGAAAGGACAGGCTTCCATGCTTATCTGCAGATAGATGAATAGCCATAATATTCTGTGGAAAGCTGGTGATGATTTCGCGGGTATACTTAACTCCACCCATGGTAAAGCTGGTACGAGCTACGGCTTTACTAATATCCAGCTCTCGCTCATAGTCAGTATAGTTAGTTTCTCTTCCCATAAATTCGATATAGAGATTTCCAAGACATTCATAATGTCTCTGTTCCTCTGGAGTACCAGATAACGCGAAGCTGCAGAGTTCCTCCGCCTCCCTAATCTTCCCCTCCATGATAAGCTTCCTTATCTCAGGAAGTTTTTCCTTTGCTGAAGGATTATACCTTTCCTGCTTTCCACCAAACCAGACACTATCTTCATTTAGCTGAATCCTTTCAATATAAGGATTTCCGAAAACCATACCGCCTAGTTTTCCATTTCCGATTGGAAGTGCTTCATTCCAGTTTCCAGCCGGTTTATCAAATTTTATCTTATATACTTCGTCATAATTCATTTAATTACTGAGCCTCTTATTCAGTGCATTCAGAACCCTCTTCTTATCTCCACTCCACATTGGTGCCACAAGCGTTTTCTTCGCCCCATCACCGGTCATTCTATGTATAACAATATCTTCAGGCAGAACCTCTATGGCATCATGAATCAGTTCAACATACTCCTCCATGGTCATACATTTAAAATGTTCCGCCTCATAATCCTTTGCCAGGTCCGTGCCTTCTATCACATGAAGCAGCTGAAGCTTTATGCCCTGCACTCCGCTCGCTCCCACATATTTAACAGTCTCCAGCATCTCCTCCCGACTCTCTCCTGGAAGCCCAAGGATTACATGAGTTATAACCTCGATATTTTTGCCCTGAAGATTTCTCACTGCCTCATCATACACCTGAAGAGGATAACCTCGCCTGATATATTCTGCACTTTTCTCATGTATTGTCTGAAGCCCCAGCTCCACCCAGATTGGTTTTACCGCATTCAGTTCTGATAGCAGATCAAGAGTCTCCTCAGGAAGGCAGTCCGGCCTGGTGCCTATGGAAACCGCTACCACATCCGGATGCTCGATTGCCTCAGCATACAGCTCTCTAAGTCTGGAAACCGGAGCATATGTATTGGTAAACGCCTGAAAATAAGCTATATATTTATTTCCATTTTCAGGTTTTTTCGGCATCTTCGCCTCAACCCGTTTTTTTCCCTGCTCAATCTGCTCTGTAACAGAAAGCCTCCTATCTTCAGCAAAATCTCCTGATCCTCCTGCAGAACAGAAAATGCACCCACTGGTATCAATGGTCCCATCCCTGTTAGGACAGGTAAATCCACCGTCTATTGAAATTTTATACACCTTCTGGCCAAAAGTGTCCTGAAGGTAACTATTTAAAGATCTATATTTCATAGTTATATACAAATTTTAAGTATTTTAGTTATAGTTTTAAATGATAGGCTAAATTTTTTACAGATTTAATCTTTGAGCCTGACTTCCATCATAGTTTTTCGAGGAGTCATCCCCATCTTCTGATAAAATTTCGTAGCTGGAACATTTCCTTCCCATACATTGAGAGTAATGTAATCATATCCCAAGGTCAAAGCTTCTTTCTTTACATATTCATAGAGTTCCTTCGCCACATCCTTCCCTCTAACTGACTCATCCACACAAAGATCGTCGATATATACTTCGCTATGAGGATAAACACAATTGGCAGCCGGCTCCTCCTTCAGGACACAAAATGTATATCCAAGCACTTTTGCTACAACCTTATCCTCTGCTATATTTTCAGTCTTGTTTTCACTCTCGTTTACAGTCTCATTTTCAGTTTTGAGAATTCCTTCTTCCAGTGCAACATATATTGGTTTACTGTCATCCATGACCATCTCCGAAAGTTCCTCATGGGTATACTTCGTTCTTCCACTGATAAAGAGATCTGGCCTGATGGCGGCATGAACCTCCAAAACCTGAGATAATAATTTCAATATTCCTTCAATATCCTGTTCCTGTGCTCTTCTAATTAACATCTTTCTATCCTGACTTTCCTGTTGTTCTTGTTTTGTATTTTATATTTGCTTTCTTGTTTCGTATATTATGTTTGTTTTCTTATTATATATTTCCTGTTTGTTATTTCTTGTCCAGTTTTTGCCGCTAAACTTTCTATACAAATATCTATACAAATATCTATATAAATAT
>JAILMQ010000172.1 GCA_024692605.1 Eubacterium sp. | reverse complement strand
AGTGACCAATCATTTGGACACTTCTTCAAATCTGTCTAAAAAAATATGAAATTATGCATTCTCCTTATAAGTAGGCGTATAAACAAATATCTCCTTGCTGCTCTTCTTCTGATAACTTGCGATCAGACTGGCCGGAAAAACAGCTATATAACTGTTAAATGCATTGGCCGCCTTATTGTATGCCAGAGACGCCGGAACTATCTCCTTCGTAAACTTGTCCAGCTTAGTCAAATGTACTGCCGCCTTCTCATCTTCTCGTATCTCCGGATGCTTCTCCAGCACCTCATCCAACAGAGCTTTCTGCTTCTCGATCTCCATACATTTAACCATCTGAAGTGTGGCATTCATACCAATCACCATCATACCCATATCTTCCGGCTCAATGGAATGTTCTATCTTCTTCTCATTTAGGATGTCTGCGATACATTTTAACTTATGATTATTATCCCATATCAATGTATCAATTTCAGACCCCAGGTCCTTCGCCTTCAGATCAAGCTTGCCAATCTTGTTTGAGCATACGATTATTACAGCGCACACTACTACAAGCAGAACCATCATAATAGCAATAAAAGGAATCAATTCAAATTACCCCCGAAATAAAATATCAGCTGTATCTTTACAACCTACATTTCATATAATAACATATTTATATAATATTAACTACTGGAGGAAATGTATATGTCAGAATCAAATGATACTAAAAAAGCCATTGCCGACAGTCTTATTAAGTTATGTAAGGAACGTCCCTTCGACAAGATCACCGTCAGAGATATCTCCGAAGACTGCGGAGTCAACCGTCAGACCTTCTATTATCATTTCATGGATAAGTTCGATCTTCTGGAATGGATATATATAGAACAGCTCCTTAATTCAAATCTGAAGGATGTATCCTTCGATAACTGGGTGGAGTGCCTGACCAAAACTCTCAACTGCATGAAGGATGAACAGCGCTTCTATGTCAACACCATCAACCATGCAGAGGACTACATCAGAAAATTCGCACTAAAGCATCTGGAGAAGGTTTTTACAGATGCTATCGATCAATTGGATGAGAATAACCATGTCGATGACACTAATCGCAGATTCATCTCCCGATTCTTTGCTCATGGAATTTCAGGAATCATCATAGAGTGGGTTGAACACAATATGGATGAATCCCCTGAATTTATAGCCGGTTGCATGCAGACTCTCCTGATCAGCTGCGAAAAAGCTGCATATAATCATGTAAAACTTTGATTTACATAAAATCTCTCTTGATTTTGCTTTTTTCCTACTATATAATGATATTTTAGTAGACATAATATTTATTGTTATGGAGACCACATTTTATTGTGAGGAGAAATCAATGAGAAGGTTTGGTCTATACAAATTAGTAGGGGCTGTAATGGTTGGGGCAATGATCACAGCTTCCGCACCTGTTATGAACGTCAGCGATTCAAATGTATATGCTGACGAGCTTAGCGATGCTGAGGAGGAGAAGGAAGCCACATCAGCCAAGAAGGAAGAAGCCAAGAAAAAGCTGGACAGACTCAAGGCCGAGAAAGAAGATGTCATGAAGATGATAGAGGATCTCGACAAGGAGATAACCGGCTACGAGGATAAGATTCGTGAACTGTCTGCCAAGAAAAATGTAATTCAGGCTCAGATCTCTGTCACAGAGAATTCCCTTCAGAGTGCATATATAGCTGAATCCAGTCAATACGAATCCATGAAGGAACGTATACAGTTTGCCTACGAAAATGGCGATGCTGCTTATATCGAAGCGCTCATATCTGTTAAGGATTATAGCGGCATACTGAATCAGTCAGAATACGTTGAACAGGTTTCAGTATATGACCAGAAACAGTTAGAAGAACTTGCTTCCATTGAAAAGGAAATATATGAATTTGAAACCTCTCTTCAGGAAAGTCTGGGAGAAGTTGAAGATATAAAGACCGAAGCCGAGGGTGAGGCTGCTGCTCTGCAGGTAATGCAGGATGGCAAGAAGGAAACCCTTAAGGATTACAACATTACAATTGCTGATACAGAATACACCATAGAGGAACTTGATCGTATTGAAGCTGCACAGGATGCAACGATTGCTGCATTAGAAGCCGCTGCGAGACAGCAGAGAGCTGCTGCAGAGCAGGCAGCATTACAGGCTCAGCAGCAGGCACAGCAGATTCAGCCAGCAGCCGCTGAAACAGCATCTCCTGGAGATGCATCACAGCAGCAGGAACAGCCGGCTCCAGCTCCTGCTCCAGCTCCTGCCCCACTTCCATCTTACAGCGGTGGCGCATTTAAGTGGCCAGTACCTTCATCTGGTTATATCACTTCCTACTATGGACCACGTACATCACCAACACCTGGTGCATCCAGTTTCCACAGAGGTATAGATATAGGTTGTTCAAATGGAGCAACTATAGTAGCTGCTGCTGACGGAGTTGTATACTTTGCCGGCTATCTGGAAGGTGGCGGAAATTGTGTAATGATAGATCATGGAAATGGTATATCCACATGTTACTTCCATCTGTCCGGCTTCAACACAGCATCCGGTGCAAGTGTACAAGCTGGTGCTCCTATCGCATTCGCAGGAAGCACAGGAATCTCAACAGGCCCACACCTCCACTTTGCCGTAAGAGTAAATGGTGGTTATGTAGATCCTATGGGATATCTGTAAAATATCTAAGAAATATAAGTTCGATGTATCGATACAAAGCCCGATGTCTGATATTGTCAGATGTCGGGTTTTGTGGTATAACAATACATTATTGAACGTTAAAGGAGATTTATATGAATAAGTTCAAATGTGTTGCTGTAGCCTGCTCTCTCGCACTTGTGTTATCAGCTACAGGTTGTGGTAAATCAAAATCGAAAAATACGAATACAGTCGAAATGGTCTCCACCGCCACAAATGCTGACGGCGAGTACGCTTCTATCGCAGGCACCTGGGAGGATGACAATCTTAACAAGATAGTCATAAGGTCAGATGGTAAATTTCTTACATATAATGGAAATAATGAAGTAACAGAAGAAGGTATATGCGTTTACGACGAGAGCGATAAGAAGATAATAAACTTCGCTTATCCAAACGGCGAAAAGCTTTACACTATTGAGACAGACGGAACAGAAAATATCAATTTCTTTAAAAGCAATAAAACCGGCAGAACATTTAACAAGACGGCCAGTGCAGATTATAGTCTGGAACTTCCGGCTTATACATATACAGGCAGTGATAAAATCATGAAAGCTATTACAGAATACTGTCTGAAGGAGGGAGCTGATTATACTTTAGCAGACGTATTTATTCCTGCTCCTGTAATATTCAAGACTGATGAATCTGATTCAAATGACATCAAGGTCACTGGAATATTCTGGGTACTGGGATATGATATATACGCTGACACTCTTTATGGATGCTCAGGTACAAAGCTGGCAGGTATAATACATCTTAAGCAAAATGGCAGCGATTACGAAGTAGTCAGTGCTGATTTTGCCCGAGATGGTGCCGACTATGATACAGATATTCAGAAATACTGTGACGGTGATCAGGAGCTGCTCGACAAGTTTGCTGACAGCCAGGAAGATTTCGAAGCTTCCAGAAAAGCTGAAATCAAGTCCTACGTTGATACAAACGGATTAAATATAACTAAATATCAGGACTTCGGCTGGACTCCTGTAGAACTTAACTAACACATGCAAAAAGGCTTCCGATATAAATCGGAAGCCCCTTTTGTGTCATTTGCTATGACAATCTGATCATATTATCTATATCAGATCTTCTCTTTTTTGGTTACCTTACCATTCTTGATAGTATATTTGTAACCGTCCTGCTTAAGTGTTCCAGTATAAGTCTTCTGGAATACACCCTTCTTTACATAGTACTGAGCCTTAACTCCTTTTATTGTACCTGTAAAGATACCTGTGACAGTCTTATCTATCTTACCATTCTTAAAGTACATAGTAGATGAACTAACTTCTGCAAATCCGGTATAATCCATAATTACTTTACCGCTCTTTACATAGTACCAGCGCTTATCTCCTTTTATGTTGATAATCATAGCGCCTGTAACGGACTTGTCCATCTTGCCATCTTTGTAGTACATCCAGGAAGAGCCTACAAGTGCGAAACCTGTGTACTCCGGATATACCTTACCCTTCTTTACTACGAAGTAACCCTTTTCTTCACCTACTGTTCCATAAACAGTACCATAAAAATCTTCGTTGAGTGTCTTGTCAATCTGACCATCTGTAAAGTAATACCATGACTCACCTACAAGTGCAAAGCCCTTGAATTCAGGATAAGCCTTACCCTTCTTTACTACGTACCAGCCTGAGACACCATTTACTGTTCCCCAGAATGTTCCGTAATGATCCTCGTGAAGAGTCTTATCAACGAAACCATTTGTGAAGTACATCCATGAACTTCCCACAAGTGCGAAGCCCTTGAATTCACGGTCTAACTTACCTTCTGTTACATAGTACCAAGCCTTAAGGCCATCAATTGTGCCGGTAACTGGTCCAGTAAATGTAGTATCTACTACACCATCCTTAACATAGTAGTATGTCTCTGTATCATCTTCATATATTCTGAATCCATTATATGAAGGATCGAACTTACCGTCTGTTACCATATAAAGTCCAACAGTTTCGTCAATAGTTCCCATTACCAGATCAGTGAAACCAGGATTAAGTTGACCGGAACAGAAGTACCAGTAATTCTCTTCATCGCCTTCAAGCTGAGCGAAATCACAGAACGTTGAATCAAACAGACCATTTGTTACATAATAGCATCCCTCGTCTCCATCAATAATTCCATCTACAGGGCCACTGAAGTCATAAGGTACTAAACCTTCATAAACATAGTAGATAGTATCATCTTGCCATGTTCCAACAAAGCCAGTAAATTCATAATCAATTCTTCCGCCGTCAAGATATGCAGTTACATCATCGCCCGTTTCATCTTTGACTGTGACAATACCACTGACACTTGTATCAACAGCACCGTCATGTACATACCAGAAGTCACCATTATAGTACCCGAATCCTTCATAAAGATAATCGAAGCGTCCGTCGGCAACCATGTACAGGCCATCTTTACCATCAATAGTACCAGCTGCAAGACCATTAAAACCTGTAGCAACAACACCATCAATCACATAATAATACTGATCATCAGTATCCTCAACATAGTGTGTTGGAATTCTTCCTTCTTCAGTCTTTGTAAAAGTATCAGCTACAGGGCCCTTCTCAAAGCCGGTAGTTGTAGTAGATACAAATCCGTCTTCGCAATAAACCCAATCATCACCTTCTGTTGCAAGTCCATAGTAGCTGCCTCTTTCACCAAATACTAATACGTCATAGTAAGAATCAACTCCGCAGTAACGAAGCATTACTTGGTGATATCCAGGCTCCCATGTATTTTCAGGTGTCTGATCATGCCATACACGCCAATCCATTCTGATGTTGGCATCTTCAGGAAGCTGACCTGCTTCTACAAGTCTTTCTCTAACTTCGTCCATTAAATCAAACATATTACCAGTTGATGAAGTTGAATCCGTCCAATTAATAGTTATAACGTCATTTACTCCACCCTTAGTACGTGGGAATATATCATATCCCTTGAAATCAGGATCATCTACCCAATGACCAAACTCATCAAAATATCCTCCTAAAAGACAATCATTATCATCCATATCATCTTCTACGCGTTCTACATCAATGCTTTCAATAGGATTTCCAACGATATTAACACCATAGGTAGCCTTAACACCTGCAAGCTGAAGTTCAGAATCGTGGCGACCAACAGTCCAAGGAGATTCAGGATTCTGAACTTCAGCTTGCAGGTGTTAAGGCTACCTATGGTGTTAATATCGTTGGAAATCCTATTGAAAGCATTGATGTAGAACGCGTAGAAGATGATATGGA
>JAILMQ010000125.1 GCA_024692605.1 Eubacterium sp. | reverse complement strand
TGCTGAGGATGGAGTTACATATGATGAGCTTAAGAAAACCTTTGAGGATTATGCAGAGAAGGAGAATCTTGATTTCTCATACTCTAAAATGGATGATATGGTTTCAAGTGTTACAGATACTTTAACAGTTACTATGTCAGCGGTATGTGTTCTACTTTCAATCATTACTATTCTGATCGTAATATTCGTAGAGTCACTTGTAATACGAGCAAAGGTTACTCGTGAGTGGAGAGGAATGGGCATCAGCAAAGCACTTGGAATGAGTTCAGGCGAGTTACTTACACAGATAATGCTATCCAACATACCAGCCATTATAGTTGGATGTGTAATAGGAGCACTTCTCTCAAGTCAGGCAGGAAAGGCTGTTGTGGAAATGGCATTTTCCTACATGGGAGTTCAGAATGTTCACTTTAATATATCTTTTATCTGGATGGCTGTTGTATTCGTTGGAATAGTCCTGGTAGCGATGATGACCTCAGGCCTCGCAGGAAGAAAGGTAAAGAAGATAATACCTATGGAAATGATTACAGAAGAATAAATACTTCGCATTTTATCCGGTAATGTAGTACAATATAGCCGAAAAACTTTAAAAATCAGGAGTATGATATGCATTACAATTGTCTGATTGTTGATGATGAAGTTGAACTTGCGAAGATGACAGCTGAATATTTTGAAATGTTTGATATCAAGACGCAGTACGTAGAAAGTGCTGCGTCCTGTTATGATTTTCTGAATAATAATGAGGTTGACATAATACTTTTAGATATTAATCTGGGAGATGGTTCCGGATTTGATGTTTGTAAAAAGATCCGGGAGGATTATAAGCTGCCCATTCTTTTTATAAGTGCAAGACAGAGTGATGATGATGTTCTTATCGCCCTCAGCATCGGAGGAGATGATTACGTAAAAAAACCATACAGCTTATCCGTTCTTCTTGCCAAGGTAAAGGTTAATCTTAAGAGGGTTGAAGAGATAAAGAATCTTGAGAGTACTACAAGTCAGGTTTCTTCGGATAAAGATGAATCAGAGGCGGATATTGCTTTGGACGAGCCTACCATGTCTGTTATCCTGAAGGGTGAAAGAATATCACTTAAGGCAAAGGAGTTTGCACTTCTGAAATGTTTATATGAGCATAAGAATACAATAGTAACCAAGGATGAGTTATTTGAAGAGGTATGGGGAGATACATTTTATTCAGATGGCACATTGAATGTTCATATAAGAAAACTCAGAGAAAAATTAGAAGAGGATCCCAATGAACCTGTATATATCAAGACTATATGGGGAACGGGTTATATTCTGGAAGTGAAATGAAAACGGAGTGGCAGATTATATAAATGAAACTATTTAAGAAAATTACAATTTCATATATTGCCGTTATGATTGCAGCTCTTGTTTTGATGATATATTTTTTTATAAATAACAAGGTGACCAATCTGCAATTAGGAACTTACAGTAATGAGGAACTTCGATTATTCAAATCTATCTGGAAAGATATGAATGACAGTATTTTGAGTCAGCAGAAAACCGGTTTAGAGATACTTATAGTTTTCTGGGCTGTTATTTTTATAATCGGAATCCTCTTTCTTTTTATGATATATTGGATAGAACTCAGGCCCATGAGAGAGATGGAAAAGGTGGCAGATCAGATAGCAAAGGGTAATCTGGATGCACCGCTTCCGGTTCATGTTGGAAATGTTTTCGGCAATTTTGCGGAAAGCTTTGACCTCATGAGAGAAGAATTAAAACGTTCCAAAGAAAAGGAGATTGATGCAGAACGCGCCAAGCGGGAGCTTGTGGCTGAACTGAGTCATGATCTGAAAACCCCTGTTGCCACCATCCAGGCTACCTGTGAGGTACTGGATATGACCTGTAGGAAAAAGATAGATGAGCTGGAGAAATCAGGGAAAGAAGAAGTGCCTTATACCAGAGAAGATCTGGAAAAGATCATGGAAAAAAATGGATATCTGATGTCCAAGTCCGAAACCATAAACAGTATAGTTCAAAATGTATTCAGGGCAACTCTTGATGATATGGAAGAACTGGAGATAAATCTTTCTGAAGAAAGATCGGATAGAATTGAAAAATTTATAGTTAATCTGAAGGACTACGGAAATGTAATTCTGGACAATCATATTCCGGAATGCCTTGTTTATATGGATCCCCTTAGAATGGAGCAGGTGGTGGATAATATAATCGGTAATTCATATAAATATGCCGGAACTGATATCCATGTTAAGTTTGAAGAGGTTAAAGACAGTGCTCCTACAGGAGAAAGACAAGGAAACTTTATTAAGGTTACCATCAGAGACTCAGGTGCAGGAGTTCCTGAAGATGAACTTCCCCTTGTTGTGGAAAAATACTACAGAGGAAAAACAGTTAAAGAAAAACAGGGATATGGACTGGGTATGTATCTGGTGAATAATTATATGGAAAAACAAGGTGGCGGCATGCAGTACTACAACGATAATGGATTTGTTGTGGAGCTGTTTGTAAAAAAAGTATGATAGGTTATAATAACCGGAGATAATTAGTGAAGGAAGGAAAAAACATATGAGAATTGCAGTTTGTGATGATGAAGAAAAGTACAGATTTCAGGCCAAGGCAATGATAGACAATATGTCCGGAAGTCTTGATACCATAGTTGATGCCTTTGGGGATGGCAGAAAGCTATTGGAAGCATTTGATAAAAGACCTTATGAGGTTCTTTTTCTGGATATTGAAATGCCTGCTATGGATGGAATAACTCTTGCGAAAAAAATCAGGGAAAAAAATGACAGTGTTTATATAGTCTTTCTTACTTCCCACGTGGAATATGCTCTGGAGGGGTATGAGGTAAATGCACTGAGATACCTGACAAAACCTCTTCGCGAAGATAAGCTTCGTGAAGTTCTTAAATTCGTAATGGATAAAAATACCAATAAGAAACAGCTTCTTATAAAAGAAGATGGCGAAGAAATACTTTTAAATGTATCAGACATAATTTATATGGAAGCACAGAACCAGTATGTGATGATCTATACTACCCATGGAGAGCATCTGATCAGATACAACATAACTGATTTTGAAAAACAGCTGAAAAAAGATGGCTTTTTCAGAACTCACAGAGGATATCTGGTTTCCCTTGCAAAGGTTAAGAGGATGGCCAAATCCGATGTTGTAATGGAAGCCGGAGATGAGGAGATTGAAGTGCCTGTCAGCCGTTCAAATATAAAGCCATTAAAGGAAGCATTATATTCCTATGTTGAAAATAGTGCATTTTAAGGGGAAAAATCTATTATGGAATTAGAATATATTATTAGTTTAGCTACAGTGGCACTTTCTGATATTAATTTTATATTGGCAATGCTGATAATTGTTATGGTATCTGCCTGTTTTCTTGGAAGGTACATAGTAATTACCAGAAAGATGGTTATAGCCACCCTGGGTATATTAGTTTTACAGATACTGTTTCTGCTTCTGAGAATAGTTATTTTGAAATATTCCTTCCCGGAACTGTATGAAAAAATGTCGTCGATGAGTGCTAAGGAAAGTATTGCTGAAACAGACCCTAATTACAGGGCTTATGTTATGTTTTCAGTTGTTTCATCCTATTTGCTAAATGGTGTAATCTTCCTCTATGCCTTTATATTTTATCTTCTTGCTTATAAGGAAAAAAAGGTTTTAAGAGCTATTGAAGCTACAGTATGTTTATATCTTTACTATTTTT
>JAILMQ010000089.1 GCA_024692605.1 Eubacterium sp. | reverse complement strand
AGACCGCCGCCGGCACCACCCATGGTGTATGCAGGACGAAGTACTACTGGATAACCAAGCTCATCAGCAATTCCAAGTGCTTCTTCAACACTGTAGGCAACCTCTGAACGGGCAACCTCGATACCGAGAGAATTCATGGTGTTCTTAAACTCGATACGGTCCTCGCCACGCTCGATGGCATCAACCTGAACACCGATAACTTTAACATCGTATTTTTCAAGTATTCCGGCATCTGCAAGCTCTGCACAAAGGTTAAGTCCTGACTGTCCTCCAAGGTTTGGAAGAAGAGCATCAGGGCGCTCCTTAGCAATGATAGCCTCCAGACGGTGTACATTTAACGGCTCGATGTATGTTACATCAGCCATTTCAGGGTCAGTCATGATGGTGGCAGGATTAGAGTTGACCAGAACGATCTCGTAGCCAAGACTTCTAAGAGCCTTACATGCCTGGGTTCCTGAATAATCAAATTCACAGGCCTGACCTATTATGATAGGACCTGAGCCTATGATTAGAACTTTGTGAATATCAGTTCTTTGTGACATAGTTTACCTCCTGAATGTTAGCTGAATGGATAGGGGTATTTGCATTTACCTCAAAAGCCCTCGAATAAGTCCTGGCGGACTTATTCGGGTTTTTGAGGATCCTGCTTCGCAGGTATCATGTAATAAATACCATAAACTTGACTGCAAGCAGTCAGTTTAGCTATTTATTCCATGAACTGCAAATAGATATCCTTCAGCCCAATTAGAGATACTATACCACATATCGTGAATAAAATCTCTAATAAAATTAAAAAAATTAAAAATTTATTTTACATATTCAAATAAATTAAAAATCTAAAGGGGGGAGGTACTGCTTGACATACAGCAGATTGAATGATAAAATTAGTTCAAATTGTTAAATAATACTAAAAAAGTATTAGGGTGTTGAAAGGAGATTTTGATTATCATGAAAAAGAGAATCCTGAGTTTATTACTTGCTATGGTTTTAGTTTTTGGAGTTGCTGTAGTTCCATCAGTTTCAGCTGATGCTGCAGGCAAGAAAGCAAAGTATACCAGAATCGAGTTCAAGAACAAGGCAGTGCCTGTAACATTTATCGTTAAGAAGGCAGATAGAGAGAAGGCTGCAAATGATCTTAATAAGGCTCTCGGCATCATTCTTAAGAAGGATATGTCTCTCACAATAAACGGAAGATCTTTCGATGTAACAAATGAAGACGGAACAATCTATTGTGAGAATGAGAAGCTTGGTAAGAAGACTCTTGTTGAGTATGTTAAGTCAGTTGACGCAGCTAAGACTTCTATTACAATCAATACTAATCCTGTTAAGTTCCTTAAGGCTGTTAAGGTAGCAGGAAAGTGCAGCTACAAGTTCACTATCAAGGTTAAGACTGCTAAGTTCAGCAATGTTCAGCTTTACAAGAATGGAAAGATCACATTCAAGGGCGGTACAAGCTTTAAGCAGATCGGCTATGTAAGTGGAAAGTACCTCTACATCAAGAAAGTAAATAAGAAGGGTACAGCTAAGTTCTTCAAGAACCTTAAGAAGGCCGGAATCGTTAAGAAGTCTAAGATCGTTAAGAAAGCTTTCTAATCAAATCAAATTATAAAAGCATTCAAAGTATGAGCTGTTAGGAGTAAATCTTAACAGCTCAACTTGTGTGTTTGGGAATTGCTTGGATTATGGCTAATAAAAATTATAAATCAACTTTATATCTCGCATTATTTATTACATGTGTCGTGGCTATGCTGATGAGCCCGGCTGCATCCATTACGTCCTACGCCGGCGGCATCAACTCCGACGAGGCCCGTGTCATCTCCGTTGCAAGCGGAACCTTCACTTATCAGGGAAAGGTTTACAAGGCTTATTCCGACTATGTAAGTGAGCTGTACGGTTATCTTGCGGATGACGATGTTGATCTGGATGCCCAGCAGGCAGACAATGCCATCAAAACTATCTATGCAAATGTAAAAGAGGGTATTGATTCTGAAATAATATATGAGGTTAAGGACGAGGACGATGAGAATAACACCGACCTTGACAACCTTCCTCCGGAGGATACGGATGACGCTTCCAAGAAGACTGCCCAGACGGCAAGCGACAAGGAAGTTGAGGAAATGTTCCGTAAGATAGATGAGAAGCAGAAGGAGAAGAAGCATTACTCCGACAGAGTGTCTGCCACGGAAACCGATGCCAGCATCATCATCTCCGATAAGAACCTTATCATTTCCACCGGGGACAGCAACATAAGGCTTTCCGCTAACTCCAGGATCATTCCTGAAAAATATCTGAGTATTCTCATAATCCTAAGCTCCATAATACTTGCCGTAACGGTGATATGTCTCATCATCCTTTCATTAAACAGATGTATGAGAATCAAATCCCAGGAGAGCAGGCGCCCGAGAAAGGGACACACAAGACGCAGAAGAATTCGTAAAGTCTGCAGAAGAATACTTACAGTAAGTATCTCAGCAGCAATAACACTCCTTTTCATCATACTTGCTGTAACAGTAGGTTTATACAACAATAACAAGATATTCCAGAATATCCAGAACAGCGGATATTTCCGATATGCTTACACAGAATATCTTGCTGAAACCGATAAAGAAACCAAGGTACTTCAGTACGACGATTTTGTACTGAAGGAAAAGATAAATATCGATTCGACGCTGAAGAAAAAGAGCAACCTCAGCCAGCCGGCAGGCAGCGAAGAGGGAATCACATCCAGATACAGCATCGCTCCATATGTGAGAAGAATGCAGCTGGATGTTCAGCCCACCATCACCATAAGTGCAATCCTTCTTATGGTGGCACTTATAATCTCAGTATTTTGTAACATATTCATGGATTTGAGAAGAGACAGAGGCGTGAGATCCATAGCTATCTCGACACTTATTGGCACATTTATTACATTTGTCCTGGCTATAATCTTTAAGTATATAAATATAACAGAAAGTCTTTTCGTTGAGCCCGGGTACCTGTATAACTTCATAGACGACCACATCCAGTGGATCACCAAGGTCCTTTTCGTAATCGGACTTATGGGTGCGGTGGTAGGAGTATCCCTGATAGGTACATATAAAGGCATGCGAAGGGACAGAAATTAAAAGAGGTCTGTATATAGATGAGATTCTTTGATATACATACGCATATTATTCCGGGAGTGGACGACGGTTCACCCGACATGGAAAGCTCTCTGGAAATGCTCCGTATATCCTACGACGAAGGCTGCAGGGATGTTATCCTGACTCCCCATTACATGCTGGACAGGAATTCCTACACCTATGAAGGAATAGAAGAAAGGTTTGAAGAATTAAAAAAGACGGTAACCTCAGATGGAGGATTCAAGGACCTGAAACTCTATCTGGGTAGTGAGATCCTTTACGAAGAAGGGGTAGTGACCAAGCTTCGGGAAGGAAAGATACATACATTAAACGGCACCAGATATGTACTGGTGGAATATAATATCCGTACACCATTTTCGGAAATACTTCACTCCATAGACGAGCTGACCCAGGCAAGATTCCGGCCGGTCATTGCCCATGTGGAGAGGTATAATGCACTTGAAGGAAAGCCGGACCGCTTAGATGAACTTATCGATAAGGGGTGTCTCCTTCAGATGAACATTTCCAGCGTGGAGGGAGGCTTCCTGAACGAAAACAAGAGATGGTGCAGAAAACTTCTGAAAAACGGATATATTACATTACTTGGCACAGATACTCACAACACCGACTCCAGGGCTCCATACGTCCGGGAATACGCTAAGTGGATTATAAAAAAATGCGGCGAAGACGAGGCTGAGTGGATGATGCACGAAGCCGCCGAGAAAATCGTAGCCGGAGAATATATTGACTAAAATAACCCATTGGGGTCAGACCCCTCTGGGTTATATGAGAGGAAAAGCATAAATGAATGACCAAAACCAAGAAATGGAAATCGACCTTTTGGAGCTCTTCCATGTCCTCCTGTCGAGAATATGGATGATCATCCTTACAACTGTAATAGGTCTGGCAATAGCAGCGGGAGTAACGGTTCTTCTGATAAAACCTGTCTACACCTCAACCGCCACCATGTATGTTCTGACAAAGACCACCAGCATCACATCTCTTGCGGACGTGCAGATGGGAACACAGCTCACACAGGATTACATGGTTGTCATTACCAGCCGTCCTGTTCTGGAAAATGTAATCGAGAATCTTGGCTTGAATATGTCCTACGGCGAGCTGAAGAAGAGTATCTCCGTAAACAACCCGGCAAATACAAGATTCCTGGAGATAACAGTTAGTAATAACGACGCATATCTTGCAAAGAAGATAGTAGATGAACTGGCAGATGTAAGTGCGAAGAGCATGGCTGAGGTCATGGATACACAGGCACCTAACATCATGGATTATGGTCAGATTCCGGCATCCCCATCATCTCCAAGTCTTATAAAGAACTCAATAATCGGAGCATTGATCGGTTTCATAATAGCCTGCGGTATCATCATAGTAACTTACCTTATGAATGATTCCATTAAGACTACTGAAGATATCGAGAGATACCTTGGAATCAATACTCTTGGTCTGATACCTCTTGAAGAGGGAGTATCAAAGAGAAGAACTCACGGAAGAGATGCAACAAGAAAGAACAGACATAGATCCCGTGGAAAAAAGAGGGAGCAAGATGGCGAATAGAATAAACTTTGAAAACTTAAAAGAGAATAGCTTTAAAATAAATGAAGCTTATAAGAGAATCCGTACTAATATCAGCTTCTCAGGGGACAACATCAAGTCCATCGCCCTTACCAGCAGTATTCCAAATGAAGGTAAGACTGAGGTCAGCTTCAACATAGCAAGATCCATGGCGGAAGACGGCAAGAAAACACTTTTTGTGGATGCGGATATAAGAAAGTCAGTAGTCCTTGCCAGATACGGAGTTGATAAAGAAGCAAAGGGGCTGACACATTTCCTTTCAGGACAGGTGAAGGATTTCAACACCATAATCATGGAAACGAACATTAATAACCTGGATATCATCTTTACAGGTACCCAATCCCCTAACCCTGCAGAGCTTCTCGGCAGTGAGAAGTTTGAGACCCTGATAAAACAGTGCAGGGAAAAGTATGATTATATAATCATTGACTGCCCACCTCTGGGTTCAGTCATTGACGCTGTGCTGGTTGCAAAGGTCTGCGACGGAGCAGTGCTGGTAATAGAGGCGGACAATATAAGCTACAAGGTTGTACAGAGCGTCAAGAAGCAGCTGGAGGCCGGTGACTGCAAGATCTTGGGAGCAATACTGAATAAGGTTCAGAGCTCAGGCAAAGGTTACTACGGTTATTATAAAGGCTACTATGGATATTATAATAACTACGGTTATGGTGAATATGGTGAAGAGGAATCCACAAATGAGTGAAAATGTGAATAAAGTTAAAGAAACAAAAGAGAAGAAAAAGATCAAGATAGATGTGAAGAATATCACATTTCTTCTTGTTGATTTTCTGGCAATCATCCTTGCCTATCATGTGTCCCTTGCGACCATCTACAGATTCGACAGGCTTTATCTGACATATGATTCGGATTCATACATGGTGATAGTGGCACCGTTCTACGCCCTGGTTGTGAATATATTATTCTACATATTCAGGCTCTACAAGAATAACGGCGAATTCGACAGGATGAAAGAAACCACTTATCTGCTTTTGGCTACTTTTGTTTCTATCGTTATCTACGTGGTAACTATGTGGATATTAGGGGCAGAGTACAGCTATGCCTTCTACCTTATGGGTGGACTGCTCCAGTACTTCTTTACATCAGGAATCAGATATGTATATCGTTTTTTCTTTTTAAAGAGAAATAAAAAATTACCGGAGAGATAGGCTCGCCTATCTCTTCTTACTATGTAGCAACTATTAACACGGAGAGGAAGCCGGATGAACACAAGTGACGATAAAAAACTAAATACTGAAGAAGAGAAGAAAAAGCTCACTGAGCCACTTTCTTACTATGTATTTGGACCGTTCTTCCAGTTTGCTTTAATACTGGGCATCAGATATTCCTATAGATTCTGTGCGGGTGAAGCAGGTAGA
Organism: Eubacterium sp.; assembly: GCA_024692605.1. Lineage (GTDB taxonomy): Bacteria > Bacillota > Clostridia > Lachnospirales > Lachnospiraceae > Eubacterium_Q. Next base: position 892 of record JAILMQ010000089.1, on the reverse strand, counting down.
AATATCATACGTGAAATCCATCGATGTGATGAACTTAATGAGATACCTGTGCTTCATGTTCATCACGAGGATGAAGATGGAAGTATGTATCCACTGGCAAAGGGTTCTCATAAGGTTGGTGAAATTATAGGACAAACCGCCTTGAGACCGCAGAAATACTGGATTTCTTGTGAAGCCTTAACACCGATTATGCTCAAGGATATTAATATTGATATTAAGAGTGTGACAGAAAGACATAGTCTTTCGATACCTGCACTTGATCCTATTATGATAGGAATGATCAATGTAAGTACGAAGATTTTGCTTAGCGCCTTAAGACTTGCGAGGGTTATGGGCGATGTATACTGCAAGATATTCTATGATATATTTGGTATATCTATAGATTCAAAATATAAACAAAACTTAGGTGATGGATATTTAGTTCCATTACTTATCTAATAACAATTTCATCATATCCAGAGCTTGTGTTACGAAAGCGCTGGTGTCTTATGACGCAATTATTTATATCATTGTAGTCCCATTACATAATTCGTTTATACCACGAAAATGGCTAAAATTAAGGCTTTATACGGATTTTGTAAGGGGGTAGCACCGGATGCTATCCTCTCATTTTTGGATTAGACTTTAGGGAGACATAGGATGAGCACTAATAATAATGATGAAAAAATTAATAATAATGAATCTGGGAAGAAAAACTTCACCGAGATTCTTTCAGATAAAGCAGAAAAAGCAGGGGAAGCGACTGCTGATGCTGTGAACCACTTTACAGAAATGCTAAATAATAAAGATAAAAATGATTCTAAGGATGAGGTTGATTTGAATACTGGTGATAATAAGAAGTCTTCACATACATGTATGCTTAAAGAATTCATCAGATTTCATGAATTCTTTA
>JAILMQ010000077.1 GCA_024692605.1 Eubacterium sp. | reverse complement strand
TCCATATTCGGTGTAAACATATTCATGTTATTTATGCCGGGCATGTTAGAGATATCCATAAAAGGGCTGTTGTTAAACTGATCCAGTGTCTTTTGAAGACATTCGGAACAGATATATACATTTTGCGCAAAGCTTATGAGCTTTCCGGCTTCAGATTCCGGCCGCCTGCACATATAACAATAGTTTTCATATTCATCGTTATTATTCAAATCAATTTCCTCCGGTTAATTCAGTAAGTATACATAAAAATTACTATCAGCAGTAACTTAAATGACATTCTAACATATTTCATATCCTATATGCAAAAATTTAGTTTTTTTTGTGCAAGCTGTACGTTGATTTAAAAGGGGAAATAATGGTAGGATTAAACCGTCAGAAAATGAATAAATAATTGGAGATGATTTTAATGACAAATGTTGTAGCGCACAGAGGTGCTTCAGGACTTGTTTCCTTTGAAAATACGCTGGATTCTTTTGAGAAGGCTATTGAGGTAGGTTCTGATATGGTGGAGTTTGATGTTAGAAAAACAAAGGACAATGTGCTTGTTGTTTTTCATGACAGAATCTTTGCCGACATGCCAATAAATCTTGCGACATATAGTGAGCTGGAAAATGAAGCTTCAGTAAGAGGTTTCCATCTTCCGACATTCAGTGAGGTTCTTCAGCTTTGCCATAATCGTATCTTTATGGATATAGAGGTGAAGGATCACGGATATGAGAAGAGACTTGTTCATGAGCTTCATAAATATGCCAGTGTAAATGAGTACTGGGTAAAATCCTTTAATGACAGAGTTTCCTTCTGCGTTAAAGAGATTGATAACAGGATTCAGACAGGCCTGCTGCTTGGAAAGGCCAAGGCCAAGTTCCGTAGAAGGATGACAGAGCTTTTCCCTCTTAGAAGACTTAAGGCCTGCAAGGCGGACTTTGTATCACCTAACTTCAGGCTCTTACATTTTGGCTTTCTTATGAGAATGAGACTTTATCGTTATCCGGTATATGTATGGACCGTCAACGATGAAGCTATGATGAAAAAGCTTTATGATAAAAAAGTTGATGGAATTATATCCGACAGACCGGACCTGGTGAGAAATGTAATATTCGCTGAGGATAGTTTAGGAGAAGAATAATGAAGAAGAGGATTCTTTCATATTTAGATTATATAGATAAGCTTCTGGAAGAGGACAGCAGTGATATAGACTGGGACAGAGAAGTGAAGAAACATCTGGATCAGATTGCATTTTTCTCACATGAGAGACTGGTTCATCTCATAGTTTTTTGCCTTGTTGCAGTATGTACTGTAATGTGTATCTTGACCTTTGTGATTAAGAGTGAGATAATGATTCTCCCACTCATTATTCTTTTGTTTGTTCTTCTGGTTCCATACTGCATGCATTATTATCTGCTGGAGAATTCGGTTCAGAAGATGTATGAGCAATACGATAAGATGATTGGCAAAACTGAGAAGTATTATACTAATGAATAATTATCTATTTAAAGATATATGGAGTGAGAGAGTTATATGAAACGTACTTTTAAAATATTTAACTTCATAGTTGCTGTGCTTGCTGTAGTATGTTTGATATTACCAACGGTTATTACGGTATCTCTTTTAAAAAGAAATGATGCTGCTAATAAGCAGATTTCCGCAATAGAAACAAAAGAAACAGTTTCCGGAAAAAGAGTAGCAGATAAACAGGGTTCCCTGTTTTTACAGAGTACTGAACTTAGCAAGGTTCTGACAGAAGAACCATCCAGTGCTGAGATGGACACAACAGAACCATCACCACTTCTTATGAATGGTAATGCAAGTCAGTCAGATGCTGATGCTGCCACAGAAACCGATGCTGAAGTAGCTGTTTCAAATGGTAAAAAGGTATATCTTACATTTGATGATGGTCCATCCGACCATACAGAAGAACTGCTTGATATTCTCGATAAGGAAAATGTAAAAGCGACATTCTTCATAGTTGCAGGAGAAAGAGACCATGCTAAGGAACTGAAGGATATATATAATGCCGGCCATACAATAGGTCTGCATTCAGATACTCACATATACAGCGAGATCTACGCTGACCTTGATTCCTTCAAAGCCGACGTAAAAGGCGTTCACGACTGGGTTGAGAGTGTTATTGGCGTAGATGCCAGATACTACAGATTCCCGGGAGGCAGCTCAAACGCAGTTTCAAACGTATCCATGAGTGACTGTATCAAGTATATTCATGACAGCGGTTATGAGTACTTTGATTGGAATGCCCTCAGCATGGATGCGGAGAATGTTTATCTTACAGCTGAGCAGCTGAATAATAACGTAATGAGCTATGTTAGAAATAACGAAGGCGACTCCATCGTCCTTATGCATGACCTCGACGATAACTACCACACCGTTGAGGCACTTCCTGACCTTATACACACCTTAAAACAGGAAGGCTATGAGTTCGCCGTAATAGATGACAGCACAGAACCGGTTCAACACTATACTATAGACTAATAACCCATTGGGGTCAGACCCCTTTGGGTTGTTTTTTCTTCATAAGTAACCCAAAGGGGTCTGACCCCAGTGGGTTATTTAATCAAAGTGGTAAAGAGAGGAAATGTATGGATTACAGTGAGGTAAGGAATTATATAACGGAAAAGGATAAGATGGGCAGTGTGTTCGATATGACGGGAATCACTGAACTTCTGAAGTATCTGGGGAATCCGGAGAAGCATATTCCTGCGGTTCACATTGCGGGCACCAACGGCAAGGGCAGCATCATGGCCTATGTGGAGCAGTGCCTGATCAGTGCCGGCCTTAAGGTGGGAAGATATATATCCCCAACTATTTATGATTACAGGGAAAGGTGGCAGATAAACAAAATCTGGGTGGAGGCTGAAGCAGTGGCAGAGGCCATAACTAAGGTTGCTGAGGCAGAGGAGGAGATGAAGGCTGATGGAATCAGAATTCCCACTGCTTTTGAGGTTGAAACCGCTGCGACTTTCCTGATATTTAAAAAGGAAAATGTAGATATCATGCTCATTGAATGCGGAATGGGCGGAAGACTGGACGCGACAAATGTCCTGGGAGCAGATACCATAAATGTAATGGCCGCCGTCAGCAGAGACCATATGAAGGTGCTGGGAGATACCTTAGAGGAAATAACTTCTGAAAAGCTGGGTATCGTCAGACCGGGTTCAACCCTTGTTTCATATCCGCAGAAGCCTGAGGTTATAAATAAAATAAGAGACTACTCAGACGAGAATTATGTAAACCTAATAGAAACTGATCCTACAAAGCTGAATATCCTTTCGGAATCCTACCGGGGATCACATTTTATATATAAAGATGAAGAGTACATAATAAATATTGGAAGTGGATATCAGATTCTCAATGCCATTACAGCTATAGATGTACTGCAGGCCATTGAAGAAAAACTAATACCCAATATTGAAAAGCAACTCGACATGCCAATCCATCTGACTAAAGATATAATTAAAGATGGGCTTGAAAAAACTAACTGGGATGGAAGATTTTCCGTTGTAAGCAAAGACCCTTTGATCATAGTGGATGGTGCCCATAATGAGGATGCCTGGTTAAGGCTCAAGGAGTCCATTGATAAATATTTTACAAAGACCAAAATCACATTTATAATAGGAGTATTAGCAGATAAAGAATATGAGAAAATGGTGGATATACTTCTTCCTTGTATGGGAAATGTGTTCACTGTAAAGTCAGATAATCCAAGAGCACTGTCTGCCGAGAAATTAGCTAATCTGATACAGAAAAAAGCCATGTCAGAAAGCAATATGTCCCAAAGTACTTCTTCTCAGATTTTTGTCGAAGCAAAAAAAGATTATTCAGATGCAATAACATCAGCTATAGAAAAACAAAAAGGTGAACCGATCATTGTTTTCGGAACACTTTCAATATCAGGGGAAATAATCAGATGCATAGAGTCAATGCAATAATTCATGATGAACGATTTATAAAAAGAATGAAAGAGATTCAGGAATACGAAGCTGACAGGATTTTCTGCAAGCATGGATATGATCATCTCATAGCTGTAGCAAGAATCGCCTATATACTGGCCTTCGAAACTAAGGAAAAGAATCCTGATTATCACATGCCTGAAAAGGAAATAATATATGCCATGGCCATTCTTCATGATATAGGTAAATTCCTGGATGATGAAATGGGCATGAACCATAGAGATATCGGTCCTATCCTGGCTGCACCTATTCTGAAGGATGTTGGTTTCAGTGAGGAAGAGACAGAGATGATATGCCACGCTATAAAAATGCACGGTACATATCCGGAGGATAAAGGGTCTCTTGCAGGACTTTTATATATAGCCGATAAAAAGGCAAGAAGATGTTTTGATTGTCCGGCACATGATGAATGTAACTGGCCGGATGAGAAGAAAAATGAGGTTTTATATGGATAAGATATGTATTGAGAATATAAAGGTTTTCGCTTTTCACGGCGTGTTTGATAAAGAGAAGAGAGAAGGCCAGAATTTTTATATAACAGTAAAGGCCTGGCTTGATCTTAAGAAAGCAGGAACCAGCGACAGCCTGAAAAGCACAGTAAACTATGCCGAGCTGACGGAACTGGTACAGGATACATTTGTGGAAACCTCTTATGATACCATTGAGGCAGCTGCCGAGGTTGTGGTGGAAGCAATCCTAAGCAACTTCCCACTTATACAAAAAACTACCATAAAGGTCAGCAAGCCTGAAGCACCCATCGATGCAGATTTTGAAAATGTATCAGTTGAGATAACAAGATCCAGACATAAGGTATATCTTGGCCTGGGTTCCAATCTTGGTGACAAGAAAAAATATCTTGATATGGCAGTGGAGGAGCTGGGAAGGGACCAGTCCATATCCATACGCAAGGTTTCAAAATACATAGTCACAGAGCCCTATGGTCCTGTGGAACAGCCTGACTTTTTGAATGGTGTGGCTGAAATCGAAACAACTTTGGAGCCGGATGAGCTGCTTGATCTGATACATGATATCGAAGAAGAAGCAGGAAGAGAAAGAATAATTCACTGGGGTCCAAGAACCCTGGATATAGATATACTGCTGTTTGATGATCAGATAATCAATACAGAGACTCTTACCATTCCCCATCCGGAGATGCATAAGAGAGAATTTGTTCTGAAGCCTTTAACGGAGATAGCTCCATATATATATCATCCTACATTTAAAAGAAATGTAGTTCAGCTGCTGGAGGATCTTAAAGCCTCAGGATATACAGCAGAGGACCACGTGGAAACAGAAGATTATGAGGAACTGGATGAACTGGATACAAAGGGCAAAACAGTTGTATACGCAGGTGTTCCGGGGGCTTATGCAGAAGAGGCCGCCATTAAATTCTTCGGTGGTAGCGTAAATTATCAGAATGTTAAAAAGTTTGATGATGTAGTAAAAGCAGTGGCTGAAGGCAGGGCTGCCTATGGAGTGATTCCTATTGAAAACAGTTCAGCCGGTTTTGTCAGCGGAAATTATGATATAATTCGTGAAGGTGGTGTTAAGATAATCGGTCAGGTTACCATGGATATCAACCACTGTCTGGCTGCTCTTGAGGGAGCAAAGATTACAGATATCACCAGAGTTTACTCACATCTGCAGGGACTTCTGCAGTGCAAGGATTATATAGACCAAAACGGCTTCCATGCAGAAAATGTAAGTAATACCGCACTTGCTGCCCAGCGGGTAAAGAAAGACGGAATAAAAAGCCAGGCCGCAATCTGCAGCGAGCGTGCTGCTGAGATATATGGGCTGAAGGTCCTTGAAAAGAATATTAATTTTTCAGATGATAATTCTACTAAGTTTATGATTCTCACAAAGGAAGAAGTGTTCCTGACAGATTCAACGAATGTCAGTCTGTGCTTCACAACCCGCCACAAGATTGGTGCTCTTTATGATGTCATGGGAATTATTGATACCAACGAACTTAACATGACCAGTATTGAATCCCGTCCTTCACTGATACATAAGTGGGAATACTGGTTCTATGTTACCTTTGAAGGTAAGCTGACAGATAGAAATGTAATTAAAGCCCTTAGAGAATTAAAGGCTAATACTGACCAGATGACAGTGCTTGGTACATATTAATAAAAGCAAAGTTTTTTTCGGAGTGAATATTAAATGGATATTTATTCTATTAACAGAAAAGTACAAAAGAATAATAGAAAGATCCTGATACAGGTAGGTCTTGCAGTTACATTAATTTTGATTATCGGTATTTCAATTATTGCAATGATCTTTTTGTATACTAACGTCCGTACTTTTTTGATGGAAAAAAACAGAGGTATAAGCGCTGATCTTTATGCAATAAAAAACAATTTTTATTCCGATTTTAATAATCAACTCTTTGATATCTGGAGAGAGAAACCGGATGAAATCAAACTCTATGAAGAAGATGAATTCCCTTATCCGGGTCTTCAAAATGTTTATGAAGTTAATGAAAAAAAATATGAAGGTTTTTCAGAAAAAGAAAAGGTTAAATTTGCTCAGGATTATTATAATTTTAATTATGCATTGCTTTCCAAATATCTGGAACATCTTCATATGGATTATAGTAATGTTTTTGTCATGGATATGAGTGAAGAACATAGAGGCTATATCTATTGTCATTATTCAAATGAAGGGAATCATTCAAAATTAGGAGACTACTGGGAATATGATTTTAAGGAACACCCGGCGGCAAAAAAAATATTGGATGGAGAAAAAGAAGCTTTCGAATTATGGGATAATCCTGTGAATAATAAGTCATATTATGTGGGATACACAGCTATTGACGGTGATGAAGATACCCATGAGATAGTACTATGTCTTGCTTATGACTGGAGTGAAATGAAAGCCAAGATATTTAATAATACCCTTATCTTTATGGTTAGTCTTATTATTGTAAGTCTTATTTTTGCTGGGGGAGTTATATTAATATTCCTTAGAATACAGGTTCTTATTCCGCTTACAAAGGTTGAGGGTGGCCTGAGAGAATATATGGAAAAAAAGGACAGCCGATATACTGTAGAAAAGATGGCTGAAATAAAGTCTCGAAATGAAATGGGTGTTCTTGCTGATGATATATCAAAACTATCTCAGGAAATGGATAGATATGTAGATGAAAATATTAAGCTGGCGGGAGAAAGAGAGAGAGTAAAGGCTGAGCTGGATTTTGCTGCTAATATACAGAATGATATGCTGATAAAGGATTTTGATATTAGTGACAAGGTAGAATTATATGCATCAATGAATCCTGCGAAAGAGGTAGGCGGAGACTTTTATGATATATTTGAAATAGATGAAGATCATCTGGGAATCTGCATAGCAGATGTTTCAGGTAAAGGAATTCCGGCATCACTTCTTATGATGTCTGCCATGACTGCAATTCGAAGCTTTGCATTATCCGGTTCTAATCCCGGAAAGCTTCTTTCTCAGGTAAATGATGATCTTGTTAACAGACAGATTTCCGATATGTTTGTTACCATCTGGATCGGTATTCTGGACTTGAAAACCGGTATTCTTACAACAGCCAATGCCGGACACGAAAATCCTATGATAAATACTACAGGATGCTTTGAAGAATATAAGGATAAGCATGGCTTTGTTGCCGGTGGTATGGAAGGTATGGTATATCCGGAGGAGAGTATTCATCTTAAAACAGGAGACAAGGTATTTGTGTTTACGGATGGTGCAACAGAAGCAACAAATGCTTCCCAGGAACTCTACGGTGTTCATAGACTTCTGGAAGCTGTAAATTCAGGTAAAGATCTATCTCCGGAAGAGATAATTGGTAACGTTAAAGAGAAAATAGATGAATTTGTAGGAGAGGCAGAGCAGTTCGACGATCTTACAATGTTATGTTTTAAATATATTGGTTAGTTTTGAGGGTTTTATGAGTAAGAAAAAAGTACACAAAAACAAAAAAGCCCCGAAGAACAAGAGAATTCTTGTTCAGGTCGGTGGATTAATAATATTTGTTTTTGCACTTGGTATTCTTTTGATATCAACTATTTTTTGGATTAC
>JAILMQ010000073.1 GCA_024692605.1 Eubacterium sp. | reverse complement strand
CGAACGGTGATTCTTCTTCCTCTTCCAGTTCTGGAATTTCTTCCTCGACTGCCGGGATGAATTCCTCTTCCGTATCTACTGTTTCTTCTGCAGTAAATGTTTCCTCTACATCCGGTTCTGGCTCAGGTTCTGTAACTTCCTCAACTACCGGTTCTGGTTCGGAAATGTATTCTTCCTCAGCAACCGGTTCAGGCTCAGAAACGAATTCTTCTTCTGCAACCGGTTCTGGTTCCTCTACAGTTTCTGTATATCTATTGACAGCAGCAAATGGTGATTCTTCTTCCTCTTCCAGTTCAGGAATTTCTTCCTCAACTTCCGGAATGAATTCATCTTCCGTATCTACTGTTTCTTCTGCAGTAAATGTTTCCTCTGCAACCGGTTCTGGTTCAGATACCTCTTCCAATATTGGCTCCGGCTCTGTCACATCGTTTTCGTTGACGGAAAGTTCATCCTGGAATTTGGAGAAGTCTTTGAATGCATTAAAAGAGTCATACTCTTCATCGAATTCTTCGTCTACTTCTTCAAGTCCGGAAATGGTTTCTGATTCCGGAGCGAATCCATCATCGAATTCGTAGGTTACAAAGTCTGGTTTGTATTCATCTAATTCATCAACTTCATCGTCAGGCTCATCATCGGATTTTCTTGCTGCAATTATCTTACTGAGAATTGAAGTTCTTTCCGGCTTTTCGCCTTCTGATTTGTTTTCTGATTTATCCTCTGCCTTTTCTTCTGCTGAAACATCCTCTGCCTTTTCTTCTGCTGATGCATCTGAAGCATCTTTCGAATCATCAGCTGCACCCTTTGCCTCAGCATCACCAGATGCGTTTTCACCTGATGCACCAACGATCTGTGATATCTCTTCGGCATCTTTTTCTACATCAGACTTGCTCGCTGAATCGGCATCACCTTCTGCACTTGCTACTGAAGCAGTGCCTTCTGAAGCAGCGCCTTCTGCACTGGCGACTGAAGCACCGTTTTCTTCAGAAGTACCTTCTGAAGAGCCTTCCGCAGCATCAACATTTGTCTCATCTGCTTCTGCAGTTTCTTCAGCAGACTGCTTTTTGAACTTCTTTTTGATAAATCTCTTCAGTCCTCGTTCCATGTCATCCACGGATTTGAGGTTAAGCTGATTTTCATTATCTGCAACCATCTGAGTGATTACTGCCTCTTCTTCAGGCGGGTTCATCCTCAGATAATCCTTTTCAAACTGAGCTTCTTCCAGGTCACGGATCTCCTGTTCATCTTCTGCATCGTCTTCCTTCTCTTCTTCTGCATAGATAAAGAAGCTGTCCCATGCAACGGAAATCTCTTCCATAGCTGAATCAACAAGATGAAGATATGGACTTGACTTAAATGTAGCCTTGTAATCACTGGCGATTATGTCTAAGCCCTCTTTATCAAGAAGCTTCGAAAGAACCAAAAGCTCATAACTCCATTCCATATCCATGTTGTCTCTGTAATATGGAAATATCATGCTGTAAAGCTCGAGCAGGTCAGGTTTCTTGGCCTTTTTCATGATGTACTTGATGTTGATAAGGTCTCTTTCCGATCCTGCACTGAAGAATACATACTCTTCAAAATATTTCTCTGCAAGCTTGAAATATCCAACCTTCAGATAATAATTGATAAGTGAATATATAATCTTCGTGGACTCAGGTGCCATGGAATGTGCTTTAACATAAAGCTGTCTGGCTTCCTTCATCCTTCCTACATTTTCATAAACTTCACCGCAGGTCCTGATGAATTGAGGATTGAGAGACTTCTCAAGATCCTGTGAATCAAGGATTCCTACTGCAAGTTCATACTCATGAGCTGAAGCTAATTCCTTTATTTTGTTTACACTGGTCATACTTAATCCGGAACTCAAGCATTTCACCTCTAAATTAATTAATCATCTATATTTGCATCTTCGAAGACTTTTTCAACCTTCTCGATAACTGTCTCTTTCATATTTCCTCTGGTTTTCTCATACTGAAGACCAGATTCCATAATCTCAAGGAGTTCAAGACGAACACCTGAATCAATCTCTTTGATGTACTGCATAAGCACATCCTTAAGTTCAACTACGTATTCCTTTTCCTTCATTCTATCGATCATCTCTTCGTAATTGAAGGAAGTCTTTGTCATGATATCTTTCTGCTTACGTCCGCAGACAACACATTCCTCTGAACCTGCTTCATTGAAATGTCCACAGTTACAGGTCCAAACCATGCCGTCTGTTGAGTACTTCTCAACTGCATCGATACCACGCTTCTCTTTAAGCGCCTGAAGACGTCTTGTGCTGAGAGTTACATTTATCGGAACATCATTAACCGCAAATACACCACGAGGTGTTGCGTACTTTGTAAGTGTAACTTTAGCATCCTTCAGAAGCAGCAGATCGCTTGGTGCAACCTTGCTCTGTATATAATCTGATTCAATGAGTGAAAGATTGAAGTTTTCGCTGAATACAAAATCTACATTCTTGACAACGAGTCTCTCATCGTAGAGATTTGTGAATTCAACATCTGTTCTGACTGCCATAATATCTTCATGATTATAATTATAGCAAAGAAGTTTCACATTGATACTCTGTGAGTCCCCATCGAGAACAACCTTAACAGGTCGTGGGACAAGACGTGTGTAATAGTTTGTTACATAAAGTTCTTTATGTACAGCATCTGTAGCACTTACGTGTTTAACTACTTTTACTGCTGTTCCTGAAACTATTATTCCAAATGAACCGGCTTCAAATGGTGCATAAGTGATTGCCATTCCAATGATAGCATTGGCCCCTTTTTTCTCAGCTTCCTTCTTAAGTTTGTCAACAGCATCTTCTCTGCACTGTTCCAATTTTGCGGTATCTTTTCTGGAAACATCTGTCATATTTGAAGCAATACCGGAAATAAAGTTTGATCCCAGAATAGCCTGACTGGAAATGAATCCGAGATACTCAGTAATGGAATACCCATCTATACCATTACCGGTTGTAACTAGCATATTATCAGACATAATATACCCCCTCCATTTTTACTAAAAATCGTACACTTTATTATAACCTTTAGGAGGTTATATTTCAAGCGGACTTTCATTCTTATATGTTTGGAAATGATATTCAATACTGAAGCAAGTCTGCTCCTCACTTTCCTCTACAAGTTTCCAGTTATCCATCTCCTCAAGATTAGGGAAAAATGTATCTGCCTGGTAACTGTAATCAATCTTTGTGATGATCGCCTCATCGCAGTAAGGCTCCAGCATCTTGTATACCGTACCGCCTCCGATGACGTACACACTATCACTATCATAGTCCTTTAAAATCTCAAAAAGCTCCTCTTTTGAATGAGCGATTATAGCATCCTTTGCCTTAAAATCCTCTCTGCCGGAAAGTATGATATTTGTACGTCCTGCAAGAGGAAGTCCGTTAGGGAATCCCGCCAAAGTTTTTCTGCCGAGAACGACCACATTTCCCATGGTGATCTTTCTGAAATTCTTCATATCCTCCGGTATATGCACAAGCAGCTTGTCCTTATAACCGATGGCCCATTTTTTATCAACTGCTGCAATCAGCTTCATATTGTACTCCTTCATCAACCCATTGGGGTCAGACCCCTTTGGGTTATTTTTTCCCGATATCAACCCAAAGGGGTCTGACCCCAATGGGTTGATTTAGATTGCGATTGGAATGTCTTTCACCTGCGGGCCTGTTACGTAGTCCTCGATGGTGAAGTCCTCTACTTTATATTTATAGAAATCTGTAACATCCGGATTGAGGGTTACCTTTGGTGCCGGATGTGTTTCTCTCGTAATGAGTTCTTTTACGATTGGGATGTGTTTGTCGTATATGTGGGCGTCGGCTATAACATGAACAAGTTCACCCGGTTTGAAGCCGGTTGCCTGTGCCATCATCATAAGCAGCGCTGCGTACTGAACTACATTCCAGTTCCCGGCTGCCAGCACATCCTGTGAACGCTGGTTGAGAATAGCATTCAGCTTATCTCCTGTTACGTTAAATGTAACGCTATATGCACATGGATAGAGATTCATCTCGCTGAGATCCTGATGCACGTAGATGTTGGTCATGATGCGGCGGCTGTAGGGATTATTCTTCAGGTCATAGATAACGCGGTCAACCTGATCCATATCCCCTTCCTTGTAATGATGCTTCACACCAAGCTGATAACCGTAAGCTTTGCCGATGGAACCATCCTCGTCAGCCCATTCATCCCAGATATGAGACTTCAGGTCGTTAATGTTGTTAGACTTCTTCTGCCATATCCAGAGAATCTCGTCAATAGCAGACTTTATATATGTCTTTCGAAGTGTCACAGCAGGAAATTCTTCCTGAAGATCGTACCTGTTCACAACACCGAATTTCTTTACGGTATAAGCGAAGGTTCCGTCCGGCCATTTAGGTCTGACCTTCTCTCCCTCAGTGCTGATTCCACTCTCCAGAATATCCTTGCACATCTTGATAAATATCTCATCAGCTTTGCTCACAGCGAAGTACCTCCCTAATATAATCAAAAACCTCAGATGAGGGTATTTAAAACCTCAAAAAAGCACCTTCATAAACTTCTATATGATAACATATTTTATACAATAATTAAACATCAATTTAGCAGGAGGTGCCGTATGTCATACAGAATACCTATGGGAGATATACTTCTCCAGCTTAGAAAGAAGAAAGGACTGCGTCAGGAGGACGTAGCCAGATTTCTGCAGGTCAAACGTCAGACATATTGCAAGCTCGAAAAGAACCAGCAGCATCCAACTCCTGAACAGATTGCAATTCTTTCGGATCTTTACCAGGAAGATATGAACAAATATATCATCGAAGCAATCCCCGAGGAATACTTTGCAGAATATAGAGAATATAAGAAGCATATCAGCTCTCCTGATATAAATAATGGCGACAAAAAATCCGATCTCGCAAAAAATAAAAAGGACTAAGAAATATCTTCTGATACTCCTTAGTCCTGATATAACATTTACCTCAACAGACAATCTGCCGTAATAGTAAATATACTACCCCAGCATGCCCTTCAATATATCAACCGCTGTATTAATCTTATCTTTGTCAAATGACTTCTTGATCTGATCAACCTTACGTCTCTTCTCTGCCTCCAGCTCATAGTCACTGAGCTTATCCAGCTTCTTGATGGCAGCTTCAACCTCATTCTGTTCAAGATCAGCAAGTATGTCACTGACTCTCTCTTTAATATCTCTTTCAGAAAGCTTGATTCCATTGGTCTTTCTAACAAGAATTTCCGTTCCGCCGATCTGTACGCTTTCCTTCTCAAGCCATTTAGCAAAACCGGAAATAACCTTTTCCCACTCTGTAACAAGGGACTGCCAGTTAGACTCAGCAACATCAAGGCTGTCGTCCTTTGACATATTTACATGATCATCGAAGCAGTCGCCGAGATAGATGGCACCAAGCTTACGAGCCCTCTCACGAAGGTCGCGAACTTGCTGTCTATATTCAACATTTTTATTTGTATACATAGCATCGAGAAGATTTGCACTTCTCTCCTCATATATGTCGCAGAATTCAGAAGCCTCTGTTTTATACGCAGCAACGTCACCCTTGAAATTCTTAAGTCCTTCAAGATATCTTACGTCGCAAGCCTTGAGAACGGCTGCATCCTCAGCATACTCCCTGATATCATCGATGAGATCATCATCATCCGGAAGCATTCTTTCAGGCACATTTTCAATAATGATATTCTGAATAATGGTACGGTCATAAGGCTTTCTTACGATACCGTTAAAGCCCTCATTCTCAAAGTAGATATCCGGTTCTTCAACCTTTTCATCAAGTAATATATATACCTTGGCATCCTTACTCTTGCTGACCGGACTGTTCTTCAGATTCCTGAGAGTCTGAATACCATCCATTCTAGGCATGATGCGTGAAATAAAGATAAGGTCGAATTTATCGCTGGAAACCTGTTCCAGACACTCGATACCACTACCGACTGAAGTTACAAAACATCCGGTCTGATCAACCAGTCGTTCAAATTCCATACGTTCCTGAACATCCGGAACAACAACAAGAACATAATACTGGCCCTCTCTTGTATAGAGGTTGAACTCCTTATCAAGCTCGATCTTCTTGTCATCGAAACCGACAAAATCAGCAGTATCTCTTTTTCTTACCTTCTCAAATCTGTCTAAAAGCGACATATCTTAGTCCCTCCCAAGCACAATTTTACGGAAATTTTTCTTACCGCGTCTTACAACAAACTCCTCTTCAAATGTACTCTTATCATATCTTGCTCTTACATCTGTAACCTTCTCGCCATTAACAGCTACACCATTCTGTTCAATGGCACGACGTCCTTCACCTCTTGATGGCACAAGCTCTGCCTTTACAAGAATGCTTATAAGGTCAATGCTTCCATCAGCAAAATCCTCATCAGTAAGCTCTGTCTCAGGCATATTTTCAGTACCACCGCCGCCAAAGATTGACTTAGCTGCAGTCTCAGCCTTCTTAGCTTCTTCCTCACCGTGAACAAGCTCTGTAAGCTGATATGCAAGAATCTCCTTGGCCTTATTTAATTCAGCGCCCTCCCATTTTTCCATCGGACGAATCTCCTCAAGTGGAAGGAATGTAAGCATCTTAATACAGTTAATGACATCCGCGTCATCAACATTTCTCCAATACTGATAGAACTCGTATGGAGTAGTCTTCTCCGGATCAAGCCATACTGCACCGTTGGCTGTCTTACCCATCTTCTTACCCTCTGAATTAAGAAGCAGGGTTATTGTCATAGCCTGTGCATCTTCCTTGCCCAGTTTTCTTCTGATAAGCTCACGTCCACCAAGCATATTTGACCACTGATCATCACCGCCGAACTCAAGATTACAGCCGTAATCCTCGTACAGTTTCAGGAAGTCATAGCTCTGCATGAGCATGTAATTAAACTCAAGAAATGTAAGGCCCTCTTCACTTGCAAGACGCTGTTTGTAACACTCTGCACGGAGCATATTATTAACCTTGAACATGGATCCGATATCACGGATGAACTCTATGTAATTCAGGTCGCGCAGCCAGTCAGCATTATTAACCATCATGGCCTTACCTTCACCAAAATCAATAAAACGGCTCATCTGCTTCTTGAAGCATTCGCAGTTATGATCGATCATTTCTGTTGTCATCATCTTTCTAAGATCAGTTCTTCCTGAAGGATCACCGATCATAGCTGTTCCGCCACCAACAAGGGCGATTGGCTTATTACCTGCCATCTGAAGTCTCTTCATAAGGCAAAGGGCCATAAAATGACCAACATGAAGGGAATCGGCTGTGGGGTCAAAACCTATATAAAATACAGCTTTACCATTGTTGATAAGCTCTTTTACACCTTTTTCATCTGTCACCTGAGCGATAAGTCCACGCTCAACAAGTTCTTCGTAAACTAACATATTTTCCTCCTAAAAGTCATACATAAAAAATTATAATAAATATTTATATATGTGTCAAAAATTATTTATATTAATATCAAATATTTTTTTGTCCGAAGTCCTGGTCTCTATATCTGATATGGCCGATGCCCAACGCAATAACAACGAAGAAAAATGGTGTTGTTATAGGCTGATTAAGATTTACCAGTCCCTGAGCCACATATGCTGCTCCACTTGCAAGACATGCAATCGCCAGCGGGTCGTCCTTCATTCTTTTTGCAATATATATGAAGGAAGCTGTAATCACGCTGATATAACTTGCCACACCAAAGATACCTGTAGTCACAAGATACTGAAGCATCTCATTATGCAGATTGTCGTATTTCTTTCCGGTGATCTCCACCATCTCAGAATAGTATCTGCTCTGCATAAGCTTGCCTATAGATTCATTTCCATAACCAAATATCTTCTGAAGCGGGTTTGCGTCCATGAAAAGGCTCCAGCCTCTTCTCCAGATATAGCCTCGGTAGGTACCCCATTTGTCATCAAAAACAAACATGGAATTATGAGTTTTGATTCCAAAGATTGTTACTAAAACTGCTCCAACCACAAGAAGCACACTTACTACAATAAGGAGCTTTTTGGACTGAACCTTCTTATACATTTCATAATTAACCCCGCGGAATATCATCGAGATAATCAGTACTGCGGCAATCAGTATCAGGAAAAATAACATTACCCATGGATTTTCTACTACCTGGGCGATACCGTTTATGTGTTTCTGGCTTCCACTCCAGATTTTATTCAGGATCGCCATGATCTCCAGGCCGACGCCCATGAAAAGAACTGCGAAAATGTATTCCGTAAAGTTTTTATTTATAATGGCAATATAGAAAAGAATTATAAATGCCACTCCAAGGCCAAGATACACGTTATCACTCTTGGCAGGGATTATGGCCATGGCGGCCTCAGTGATCAAAACACCGGAGATGATTCTTACCCACAACTTTTTGCTGAACACGAAAAATGCAACGAATATCGGCAGAACAATACAGATATAAGATGCATAGGTATTTATATTTCCGAAGGTCGAGATAAACATTTCCTTCTGCCTGTCAACCACTCTTGCTCTAAGGCTAAATGGATCATTTCCAAAATGCTGAACGCAGGCAAGCATGAATATACATGTTGCTGTCGCAGCCAGAACTACAAAGTTCAGCGCAGTTGTGCAAGTCTCCCTGCTGAGGAAAACGAACATAAATGTAATAACCATAACGATTCCCAGACCGAAGAACCTTCCCGTATCTCCCGACCAGGAACCGGCCTTATTATCCGACATCAGGAATGCAGTAAAGTTGGCAAGCATGAATACAATCATCCACATCTCAGGCATTGCAAACCATTTGCTATCCTTATAGAATATGGGTTCTGCAGCACCGTAATACCTTATCATAACAACTTCCAGCGCAAATGAAACCGCAATCAGAATAATATACATCAGGGTTCCGTAGATAAATGTGCTGGCACGGGTTCCGGTGATGTCAAAATACATGTCATGCATATATAAAGAATAAACAGACGAGATAAACAGCAGATATCCGATATTCACAATATCCACCGGCCTGTTCACCCGGTATCTGTTAAAAGTTTCCATTTTTGATGTTGTCGAGTTTGAATTGTTACTCATAATAAGCCCATCTCCACTAATAAAATAATAACCTACTTATATTAAACCACCCCACCTAAATAGTCAACCTACGATAATCAACCCATTGGGGTCAGACCCCTTTGGGTTGATTGCAATATAAAAGCAACCCAAAGGGGTCTGACCCCAATGGGTTGCTCTAAAGTTTAAATTAATTATTCAGCATCAGCGATTTCGTTGAAGCCTTCTCTTCCGGCATAGCTTGTATGCAGAAGTTCATGTGCCTTATGGCTGTTTGGCTCGCCGAGATACTTTTCATAAAGTTCGATGATCTGAGGATTGTTATGTGACTGTCTAACAACCTGTCTCTCATCTTCTGAGTAAAGAGCCTTAGCTCTCTTCTCTTTATATGTATCCATGATATCATCATCTTCGTTAGGAAGGAAGCACTCTCTGATGTATGGCTGACCACCACCATTGATACATCCACCAGGACAACCCATAATCTCGATGAACTGATACTTTGATTCACCAGCTCTGATCTGATCAAGGAGAACCTTTGCTGACTTCATACCTGAAGCTATAGCAACGTTTACTGTAGTACCATTGATATCTACTGAAGCCTCTCTGATTCCGGCATCATGACCCTTAACTGCGTCAAATGTAATCGGCACGCTCTCTTTTCCTGTAAGCTTATAATATACAGTTCTAAGAGCAGCTTCCATAACACCACCGGTTGTACCGAAGATAACTCCGGCTCCTGAGTAAGCACCCATGATATCCTGATCCCAATCCTCATCAGGAAGTCTGTTGAAGATGATACCACTTCTCTTAATCATCTTTGCAAGCTCACGTGTTGTGATAACAGCATCAACATCAGGATTGCCGTTAACCTTATTCTGCTCACGCTTGCTCTCAAACTTCTTAGCTGTACAAGGCATAACTGAAACTACGAAGATATCCTTAGGATTGATACCATTCTGCTCAGCCCAGTATGACTTGATGATAGCACCCTGCATCTGATGAGGTGACTTACATGATGAAAGATGAGGAAGGAGATCTGCATAGTTATACTCTGCATAGTTAACCCATCCAGGTGAACATGATGTGATCATTGGAAGTGTTCCACCATTCTGAAGACGTCCCAGAAGCTCTGTTCCCTCTTCCATGATTGTAAGGTCGGCACCGAAGTTTACGTCGTAAACTCTTTCGAAACCAAGTCTTCTCATTGCTGCAGCCATCTTGCCTGTTACAGGTGTTCCAACCGGATAACCAAACTCTTCACCAAGAGCAGCTCTAACTGCAGGTGCAGCCTGGCAGATAACATGCTTTCCGGCCTTGAATGCTTCGTCAATCTTATAGATTTCTGATTTCTCCATAAGTGCACCTGTAGGACATACATTGATACACTGTCCACACTGGATACATGGTGAATCAGCAAATGAACGGTTCTCTGCAGGTGCGATAAATGTATTAAATCCTCTGTTCTCGAATCCAAGGATTCCAAGACCATGAGCGTTCTTACATCTCTCTACGCATCTTCCGCAA
>JAILMQ010000045.1 GCA_024692605.1 Eubacterium sp. | reverse complement strand
AATATCATCCAGGGAGTTTATGCATTCATATTCGGAATACTTCTGGGGCTGATAAAAATAAAAAGCGGCTCACTTATTCCATCCACATTTCTGCACATGATAATAAATATGAGCCTCTTTTTTATCCCTACAGGGTTATTCGAAAAAACTATAACCAGTCTGGTTTTGTCTGTTATTTTCCTTACTTTGATAGTTGTATCATTTATTCTGGTAATCAAAGCTTATGGCAGATATGCCGTTAAAGCTTCTGCAGCAAAATAAATGTATTCTATCACCTTCTAGTAGTCATGTCTTTCGTAAGCCATCTCGATCATCTTCTCTATGTAATCCTTCATCTCGTATCCTGCACTCTTCATGATCATTGGATACATGCTGATTGAAGTATGACCCGGAATAGCATTTATTTCATTAAATACAACTCTGTTTGTTCCCTCTTCCAAAAAGAAATCAACTCTTGAAAATCCAAAACAGTCGCAGGCTCTGTAAATTGCCACAGCCGTCTCTTTTATTTCCTCAGCCTTTCCATCAGGAAGTTCAGGATTTACTATTGTAAGTGAATCTGCATTATTGTACTTAGCATCAAAATCATAGAATTCCGCAGCAGCCTTTATCTCACCAACTCCGGCAGCAAATGCATTATCACCATAGCCGAATACAGCACATTCTATCTCTCGTCCGTTAATAGCTTCTTCTATAAGAATCTTGCTGTCATTATCAGCTGCAAGCTTAAGTCCTTCTATAAGTTCCTTTCTGTCATGAGCCTTTGTTATACCAAAGGATGAACCTGCACAGGAAGGTTTAACAAACATTGGATAATCTCTTTCTGCCTCAATTATTTCAACAGTCTTCTCTATTATGTCATCCTTAACTTCATAATCACGAACCCCGGTATACTTTGCCTGGGCAACCCCAATACTGTCCGCAATAATCTTAGTGAAGAATTTATCCATAGTAATGGCGGAAGACAGATGTCCACATCCGATATAAGGAATATGAGCCATCTCAAGAAGTCCCTGGATTGTACCATCTTCACCAAAAAGGCCATGAAGAATCGGTATAACCACATCTATCTTCTTTTCTGTAAAGCCATTCTCATTAATAAGTATCAGGCTACGATCTGTATCAGGAGAAATAATAGCTTTAGTTTTAAGATTGGCCTCCCAGCTCTTATCTGCTATTAATTTTTCATCCTCCACCAGATACCAATGTCCATCTGAAGTAATACCTATATAAGTAATATCATATTTGGTTTTGTCCAGAACTCCGGCAACAGTCGAAGCAGATATACATGATACATCATGCTCACTGGACTGTCCTCCAAATATTATCGCAAGTCTGATCTTATCCATCATATTTTCCTTTCATATATTAATTAACAATATGCTTTATTTATAATTCAATACACTGGTTGATTTTATCACTGTCCCGTACCAATTGCAACACTGGTAAAGTATACCTCATTTATCCCCATGAATCTGCAAACCCTTGTGCAGGCCTCTATTGTTGCTCCTGTGGTATAGATATCATCCACAAGAAGGATTTTCAGATCCTCCACATTCTTATTCCTTATATCCTTCTTTTCTATATTAATAATCCCGGGTTTAAATGCACTTTTCAGATTGTTTTCACGCATAAGATTATCCAGTTTTTTCTGAGGCTTTGTATCGTGAACTCTGATGATCAGACCGGGATCAACCGGAAGTCCCATCAATCTGCCCAGTTCCGCTGCTATAAGTTCAGCCTGATTGTAGCCACGGGTTATATATTTTTTTCTATGCACCGGAACAGGAACTATAATATCGATTCCCAATTCCTTAAACTGCCTTCCATACTTTATAAATATTTCTTCAGCAAAAAATTTCGCAGATTCCTGCCTTCCTCCATACTTTAATCTCATTATTGAATCAGATATTGGTGAGACGTAATTAAAAACCGGAAAACCACAGACATAGCTTCTTTCCTTCTCAGAACAATCCGAACAATACTCCTCATCCGGACTCTCTATTTCTTTACCGCATTTATAGCACCTGGGTTCCTCAACATAGCTGAGTTTCCCTCTGCAGTTCTCACACACATGTCCCTTTTCTGCACTTATAACTGTCTCACATATGACACATCTGGGAGGATAAAAAATATCCAAAATTCTATTACTTATCAAAATAATTCTCCCGGCTCAAAGTTCCCCTGTTCAAAGTCATCTATATCGCTTATATCCTCCTCAAATAAGGACATATATTCCTCATGCTCTGCTTCATCATTTAGCTCAGCAAGTCTTAAATCAAAACTTGTATAACGTTTCTGCTCCAGGGTATTATCTATCATCTCATTTATCCTGTTCAGATTTCCGACTATCACAACCATATTTTTTGCGCGGGTCACTGCAGTATAAAGAAGATTTCTATTCATAAGCTTAGGCATTCCGTTTAGTATCGGAATGACAACCGCAGGATATTCAGAACCCTGGGATTTATGTATTGTAATGGCAAAAGCATGTTCTATCTCATCCAGCTGATTATACTCATACTCCGCAACTCTTCCATCGTCAAATGTAATCACAACCCGCTCATCAAAATCATTTATCTCTGATATGATACCCATATCTCCATTGAAGACTCCAATGCCCTGATCAAGAATACCGGTTCTGTCCTTTCCGGAAAATACTGACCATTCAATCTTGTAATTATTCTTAATCTGCATCACCTTATCCCCTTCCCGGAGGATAATCTCTCCACGCTCCTTTTCTCTTTTATCTGCAGCGGGAGGATTAAGGCATTGCTGAAGCTTTTTATTAAGTTCGATGGAACCCAGTTCATACTGTCTTGTAGGTGTCAGCACCTCTATCTCCATAGGAGATATCTTCAGATATTTAGGAAGATTATCTGACACAAGCTCATTACATTCCTTAGCAATATCATAAGCACTTCTTCTTGGAATAAAAAAGAAATCACTGGATTTATTATTGATTTCCAGATGTATTCCATCCTTTATCTTATGAGCATTCTCTACAATACTGCTGTTATCAGACTGTCTGAAGATCTTAGTCAGAATAGTCACAGGGAATATATCACTGGTAATAATATCCCTGAGAACATTACCCGCTCCCACAGGAGGAAGCTGATCTGTATCTCCCACAAGAACAAGTCTTGTTCCTCGCTGCACTGCTTTTATAAGAGCATAGAAGAGATGGGAATCCACCATGGAAGCCTCATCTATTATGACAGCCTCACATTCCAGGGGATACATTTCATTTCGGGCAAATTTAAGAACAGATTTCTGGCCATCCTCTGTAGGTTCTCCCGAAAACTCCAGAAGTCTGTGTATGGTCTGCGCATTATATCCTGTTGACTCAGTTATTCTCTTAGCCGCCCGTCCGGTAGGAGCAGCCAGCAGAACCACTTCCGCGCGGCGTTCAAAGTATTTAATGATCGCATTAATGATCGTGGTTTTACCAGTACCCGGACCACCTGTAATTACCGAAACACCGGAATTAACTGCATTGATAACAGCATTCTTCTGCTCCTCCGCCAGTTCCATGTTTTCTTCCTTTTCAACATGGTCGATGGCTTCTTCTATTTCTTCTATCGCCACCTCATAATCCAGGCGGAGATCCAGCAGTCTCTTGGCACTTTCAATCTCCATACGGTAATTCCAATAGGAATAAATAACTGTTTCCTCATCTATTTCCTTAATCACCACTCTGGATTCCATAGACATTTCTACTATAATATCATGCAATCTGTATCCGAACTCTTCCCGTCCTTCTTCAGGTGATAAAAGAGAGTAAACATCCTGAGTGAGCATTTTTTCAGGAACATAAATATGACCCAGACTGACCGATTGATTTAGCGCGTAGGTAACTGCCGATTTTATTCTGTATTTACTGTCAGAAGCAATTCCCACCTGCATGGCAATGGCATCCACAGTTTTAAATCCAATACCCGAAACATAATCTGCTATTTTATATGGATTTTTATTTATTACATTATATATTTCATCTCCGAATTCCGTATAAATCTTCATGGAATTTTTCATGCTGATCCCATACTTGGACAGAAACATAAGAACACTTCGATAGGATTTATTTTCACTATACTTGACAGCAATTTTTTCTGCCATATTTGAAGATATTCCTCTGACCTCTGCAAGTCTTTCCGGTTCCTCATCAATGATCCTTAAGGTATCATCCCCGAATTTCTTTACTATTCTTTTTGCAAGGGCTTCTCCAATTCCTTTTATTATTCCGGAACTCAAGAATCTGATGATTCCTTCCTTATCACTGGGCATGGTAAGTTCACAGGAATTAACCTTGAACTGGATATCATACTGCGGATGATGTACATATTCTCCCTCAGCCTGAATATACATCCCTTCAACAACACCGGGCACATTTCCCACAAAAATCTCATCACCCTCAGGAGCTTCCACAACAAAAACAGCATAGCCATTTTCATCATTCTGAAATATTATTTTATTTATATACCCTTCCTGTACCATCGTATCTCCTACTTAAAATGCCCCTAGACAAAAAGTCACGGGGCATTTAAATTGTTTATTCCTGTTCGGCAAGATAATCCAGATACTTGCCTGTTCCCACGGCCACAACAGATGTAGGATCTTCAGCTGTCATGGTAGTGATTCCTGTTTTCTCTTCTATTAACTGCTCAAGTCCGTGAAGCAAAGCTCCACCACCTGTCAGTACTATACCTCTGTCTGCAATATCAGCAGCAAGCTCCGGCGGTGTTCTTTCCAGAACAGAATGTATAGCTTCTACAATCTGTCCTGTAGCCTCTCTAAGAGCTTCTTCTGTTTCATCAGATGTAATGGTTACTGTCTTTGGAAGACCTGTAACAAGGTTTCTTCCTCTTACATCCATTGAAATATTTTCCGGACGCTTATAACTTGTACCTATATTTATCTTAACTTCTTCTGCACTTCTATCCCCGATAAGAAGATTATGTCTCTTCCTGATGTACTTTATGATAGACTCATCGAAGTCATTTCCTGCAACCTTAATGGATGAGGTTACAACCGGTCCACCCATAGATATAACTGCAATATCCGTAGTACCACCACCGATATCTACTATCATATTGCCCACGGGACGAACTATATCAATTCCTGCTCCAATAGCTGCAGCAATTGGTTCCTCAACTATATTAACGAATCTTGCACCTGCATTGTAGGTAGCTGACTCAACAGCTCTTTTCTCAACTTCAGTTGCACCTGAAGGAACGCATATAGAAATACGAGGTCTGCGTCCAAAAAAGTTTCTTCCTATAGCCTTCTTAATGAAATACTTGATCATCTCCTCGGCTTTAGTATAGTCTGAAATAACACCATGCTGAAGTGGTCTTAAAGCTATAAGGTTTCCGGGAGTTCTTCCCAGCATAAGCTTAGCCTCTTCACCTATTTCAACTATTTTTTCAGAATCCTTATCATATGCAATAACCGTAGGCTCATTTAAAACAACTCCTCGGCCACGTATATATACCAAAATATTGGAAGTTCCTAAATCTATTCCTACATCAAGATTTGGCATATTTATCTCCTCTCCTTAAGATGCTTCCGGAACCATGATGATAATAGTCGCCTTTATGGTTCTGTTCCACTTGAATGTAGCTTCTGTCACATCATATATACCATCCAGAACATCAATAAATCTTTTATATCTTATTCCACCCGATGTCTTACCATATACATTTTCAGTATTCAGTCCATTAAACTCATCTGTTAATCTCGGGAGTATGAAATATCCATCTTTACCTTTTAGATCATATCCAACCTTTTCATCCAGCATTTTATTGGAGAAAAGCACCTCTCCGGTATCATCATCTCTTACTAATACCATAAACGGAGAATTCATGAATATTCTTTGTATTGTAGAAGGAACACCTACGGAATCCTTGACAAGCTTAGTGATCATCAGATCTCTGGAGAACATCACTGTGATCTCCCTGGCAAACTCTATCTCATCTTCAGTCCATATTCTTTCCTTTGTATTCTCAATAAATATAAGCCTTCCTCTGTACTTTCCGAATATATTAACAGGGAAAACCATAACCGCCCTTGCATTTCCTTCAAAGGTTTCAACTCTCAGCTGATTGGTCATATTCTTCTTATCAATAATAAGACAGTCGTATTTTATCTTATTCTGCATCTCAAGATCATAATGATCCTGTTCCCATACAAATTTCTTTTCTTCCTCTTCACTCTTACCAATCTTTGACCAATAGTCATTAAGGATCATATGTCCCGGTTTCTCTTTATCGACTTCATAGAAAACTATAAAATCAACATCCAAAAGTCTTCCTACCCGGTCATAAACATCCCTGATTCTTCCTCTGTCGCCCTTGGAAAACAGTCTCATAATATCTTCCATGATTTCCTTGGCGCCTCGTTCGAATTCCAGTTCCTTAAGTATGCTTTTCTCTTCCTTCTGGAAAACCGCACTATTATGAACCGTAGAGATTATATATGACAAAGAATTAGCCACTTTACTGAAATTGTCAAAGGCCTTAAAAAGCTTCTGATACTGTGCTGTTGTATAAGCATAAAGAAACCAGGTACCTAGGAAACTTCCATTAACAAAAATAGGAGCAGCAGCAAATCTGCTGTCAGGATTTCCATCATCAATTTCAGAATACATAGCCTGTTTTGTATCAACTATACATGATACTATCTCACCATATAAAGATTTATACTTGGGATTTCTAACCAGTTCATAGAACTCACCGAGATAAGGATTGGGACCACTGGGCTCAACAAGAATATGCCCATTGATATCAAGGACAACTGAATAAAGTTCAGTTGCAGAAGCAAATGCGTCAATTATATCAGCCATTTTGTTTTCAATAAGAAAATCAGAAGATATATTCATTGCTCATCTCCTTTCCCAATATAATCACAGTCAGTTAAATGTAATCAAAAACCACAATCGTAAAATAGTAGGGTAGCTGAAGAACTACCCTACTGATACATTTAATAATTATTCTTCATCCTCGTCTGTCTGAGATGTACTCTCACCAGCTGAGTTTATTCCTGAAGAAGACAGATCAGAAAAAGCACTATCAGTTATTCTCTTTGTTTTATCTACAGCCTCGTTAACATTTGCAAGTGCACCCTGAAGCTGAGCCATGAAACCACCGATTGAATCGAATTCTCTCTTAACAACCATTCTGTTCTGGCGGATTTCTTCTCTTGAATCAGCTCTCTGCTTTTCACATTCAGCAATAGTATCTTCCTTAAGTCTTGCACATGCTGCTTCTGTCTGAGTATTGAGATTTTCACATCTTTCCTCAGTCTCACGTGTAAGCTGTTCACATCTTGCTTCTGTATCAGCATTAAGCTTATCTGTCTCTTCCTTAGTCTTTCTTCTGAGACTCTCACATTCAGCATAAGCAGTTTCCTTCTGCTCCTGACAGCTGCTCTGTGTCTGTGAAAGAAGTCTGTCACATTCTGATTCAGTAGCATTTTTAAGCTGTTCACAACGCGCCTGTGTCTCTTCCATCATAGCCTTGCACTGTGCAGTAACTTCAGCTGTCTTAGCTTCGCACTCTTCATTAGTTTTACGTGTAAGTGCATCTGCATTTTCTCTGGCTGCAAGAAGTGTTCTTGATATGGACTCATATCTTGAAGCAGACTCGTTCTCTCTATTCTTATAGCTTACAAGTTCTTCCTTAAGACGATTGATTTCAATCTCCATATCCTCGTTTGCTGACTTGAGGCTGTCAATAGTGCTCTTTGACTCTGACATATTTGCCTCGCGCATCTGCTGAAGACCCTTAACCGCTTCACTAAGCTTTGTTGCATCCTCTTTTAGCTTGGATATCTCACCTTCATAATGTTTCTGCTGTTCCATTATGTAGGTTTCTGTAGCTTTCTTGTCATATCCACCAAAGGACACTGTCTTAATATCTAAATCCATGAAACTACCCCTTTCATATCTCATTAAAATCTAAACGTTATTGTAACATATATTTTTATTATATGCACTTAAAAATCTACTCAACTGTAACAGATTTTGCAAGATTTCTTGGCTTATCCACATCAAGTCCCTTAGCATCTGATGTATAGTAAGCAATAAGCTGAAGAATTACTGCTGTTGCAAATACTCCAAACTCACTATCTGTCTTTGGAATACATATCTGTTTGTCACAAACTTCGCTGTTTTCAACCTTTCCTTCCTGACTTATAAGTATTACATAAGCCCCTCTGGATTTAACCTCTCTTACATTCGAGATAACCTTGGCATAAACGCTTTCATCTGTTGCAATAGCTATTACCGGTACCTGCTCTGCAATAAGCGCGATAGTTCCATGCTTTAACTCGCCCGCCGCATAAGCCTCACAGTGTATATAAGAGATTTCTTTAAGCTTAAGAGATGCTTCAAGACTCATTGTATAGTCAATACCACGTCCGATATAGAAAACATCCGGAGCATTCTTAATATGGTTTGCAACATGTCTGATCTCATCAGAAGCTTCTATTGTCCTGGTCATAAGTTCGCCGGCATTTGAAAGCTTGGTAATAAACTCTCTTACCTCATCCTCTGAAAGAATTCCCTTTACAAGTCCAAGCCTTGCAGCAATAAGATACATTGCAGATATCTGAACTGTATAAGCCTTTGTACTGGCAACGGCAATCTCAGGACCGGCATGGGTATAAAGCACATAGTCGCTTTCACGAGCTATTGTAGAACCCTTAACATTTACTATTGAAAGGACCTTGCTTCCCTTTGATTTTGAAATCTTAAGTGCCTCAAGAGTATCAATAGTTTCGCCAGACTGAGATACAACTATAGTAAGAGTCCTTTCATCAATGATCGGATCCTTATATCTGAACTCTGAAGCAATTTCAACTGTAACCGGAATACGAAGCTTTGCTTCAATAAGTGATTTACCAACCATTCCTGCATGCATTGCAGTTCCACATGCAACTATAACAATATTGGAAAGATTTTTGAATATATCATCATCAATTCCGTCATCTTCAAATGATGGAAGTCCATCATGAATTCTAGGTGCAATTGTTCTCTCAAGTGCTGCCGGCTGTTCATTGATCTCCTTAAGCATATAATGTGGGAAACCACCCTTCTGGGCTGAAGTAATATCCCAGTTAACTTCAAGGATTTCAGGCTCGACTGCTCTTCCCTTAAGATCCTGCACTGCAATTCCTGATTCCGATAATGTAAGAATATGATACTCAGGAACAACAAAATATTTCTTTGAAAAGTTAATAACAGCAGTAAGATCTGATGCAATGATAGAACCACCATCAAAGGCAGCAGCTACCATAGGGCTTACATTTCTTATTGCGAAAATCTTACCCGGCTGATCATCAAATAAAATACAAAGTGCAAATGAGCCGGCAAGAAGGTCAACCACCTTCTTAATTGTCTTATATGGATCACCTTCATAAAACTTATCCAGCAGAGCTGCTACAACCTCTGTATCAGTTTCTGACTTAAGAATATTCTTAAGTCCATACTCTGTTGTAAGCTCTTTATAATTCTCAATAATACCATTATGACAGATAGTAACACTGCCCTGAGAATGAGGATGTGCATTTTCCTCAGTAACTCCACCGTGGGTAGCCCATCTTGTATGACCTATACCACAGGTTGCTTTTGTTTCTTCACTTGCAGCAGCCTTCTCAAGTTCCTCAACCTTGCCGGTCTTTTTCTTTAAGAAAACACCGGTATCAGGATCAAGTACCGCAACTCCGGCACTGTCATACCCTCTGTACTCAAGCTGCTTAAGACCATTAATAAGTATATCCTTTGCAGGCTGATCACCTGTGTAACCAATTATTCCACACATAATTAATTCGTTCTCCTTTCGTGCATAAATAGTAACTTAAAAAAGTAACACCAAAAAACAAAACGCACGGTTCATAGCCCTCTGTATCTCCGGTTGCCCGCAGGTTTTAAAACTATGAATAACGAATGTGCCATCCGAAGGAGCATCCGCCGAGTTTTATCAATAGATCTGAATATCTATCGTTTCGATAACTCCTTACCTCGTCGGAGCAGGATTTCTTCGAAATCTTGCTCTGTGGCGCTAAGCTTTCTAAAGCTTTCCAAAGCTACTTCCCTTTCTAACAAAATAGCCGGTGATATTATATCACATATAAGGCATCATAATCAAATCATAGAAAATGCGGATGTCACTTTAGAACATCCGCATTAATACTTTAATTCTCTTTATTTTTCACCTGTCAAACATTTCAAATTAATCCGCATCACTTGGGCTTGCATCAGTAAGACTTGCTGACTCTACATCAGTTGCAATTATTACCATATCGATATTTTTAATATCGTCGCTTCCAACATAGTAGGTGTCATCTGAAGTAATTATTCTTACCTTCACCACCTGAGGATCGGCATAATCGATTTCATCAACTGCACCTGCAAGTATTCCTATAATACCACTGGCAAATTCATACTCATATTCTTCCTTGGTGTAGTTATTGTAATTGCCTTTATCCACAGCCTGGTTAAACTTTTCGATATATTCATAAACATCCTGATTAGTCTGATTAAGAATATTTATCGGATATATAGTCACATCCACATAATTAATGTTGTTGTCCTTATAGGTCTTACCAACATCGAATTTGGTTTTGCTATATATTTTCTTGGCCAGGTCAACCATGGCAGGACCAAGCTCCGGATCCCTGGATATATCCAGTCCGTAATAAGCAGACAGATTGTTTGCAAGACGGGTAACATTCTGCAGATAAACAGCTTCAACCTCTTCAGAATCAGAACCGGTCAGTTTTACATACTCGTTGGTCACTCCAAGGTAATTAGCATTTATCATACTCTTTACATAGGACTGATATCTGGAATTACTTTGTCCACAGCCACCTAACGCAAAAACAAGCATAAGTGTAAGCGAAACCGCTATTATTTTTTTATATAACAACTTTCTATTCATGATTATCTCCACAAGCAGATTTTTCCTACGGCATTATACCAGAAATAATACATCAGGCTGTCATCAGCTGATCATTGATCCCGCCGGAACATCCTTATCTGCTGTAAGAAGTGCAAGTCTTCCTTCGTCATCTTCTGCACAAAGAAGCATTCCCTCTGAAAGAGTACCGGCAAGCTTAGCAGGTGCAAGGTTTGTAATAACAACAACCTTCTTGCCCACCATATCTTCTGCACTGTAATAACTCTTAATTCCGGATACAATCTGAAGAACTCTTCCTGCTACCTGAACCTGTGAACAAAGAAGTTTCTTTGAGTTAGGAACCTCTTCACAGGAAAGGACTTCACCAATCTGGAGCTGCATCTTATCGAAATCCTCAATTGTAAGTATTGCCTTCTGAACAGCTTCTACTTTTGTAGGCTCCATCTTTTCAGCCTTTTCTTTAGCAATTTTTTTCTTCTTTTCTTCTTCCTTGTCAGCCTCAGTTTCAACAGGCTTAGATGGGAATCTCTTTTCTATCTCATCCAGCATCTCCTTTGCATCGATTCTTGCAAAAAGAATCTCAGGAGTATCTGTAACCTTGTTTCCTGAAGGATAGAGTCCGAATCTGCCAAGCTCCGTAACTCCTCTCTTCTCAGTATTCAGCTGCTTGAGAATTCTGGCTGAAGTATCAGGCATAAATGGTTCAAGAAGTGACGCACCAACTGTGATTCCCTCGATAAGGTTGTAAAGAACCTCATTAAGTCTCTCCAGCTTTCCTTCATCCTTTGCAAGAACCCAAGGCATTGTTTCATCTATATATTTATTGCATCTCTTAAAGAGATTCCAGATTTCTGTAATAGCATCAGCAACGCGAAGCTTATCCATGCAGATATTTACTCTGAGTCTTGTATCATTTACAACACTCTTCAGATCTTCATCAACCTCTTCAGTAATTCCTGTTCTTGTAACCACACCACCAAAATATTTATTGGACATTGAGATAGTTCTGTTTACAAGATTACCAAGAGTATTGGCAAGATCAGAATTAACTCTCTCTATCATAAGCTCCCATGAGATAACTCCATCATTCTCATATGGCATCTCATGAAGAAGGAAGTATCTTACGGCATCAACTCCGAAATAATCAACCATATCATCAGCATAGAGTACATTTCCACGAGACTTACTCATCTTTCCGTCACTCTGAATCATCCATGGATGTCCAAATACCTGCTTAGGAAGCGGAACATCAAGAGCCATCAGCATGATTGGCCAGTAAATAGTATGGAATCTGAGAATATCCTTACCGATCAGGTGAAGATCTGCAGGCCAGTACTTCTTATATAACTCACCGGAGTTTCCATCCACATCATATCCAAGTCCTGTGATATAGTTTGAAAGAGCATCGATCCAAACATATACAACATGCTTAGGATCAAAGTCTACAGGGATACCCCATTTAAAGGATGTTCTTGAAACACAAAGGTCCTGAAGACCCGGTTTAAGAAATGTATTGACCATCTCATTTTTTCTGGATTCAGGCTGAATAAAATCAGGATGATCCTCAATATATTTAATAAGCTTTGGTGCATACTTACTCATCTTAAAGAAATATGCTTCCTCGGAAGCTTCCTTAACCGGTCTTCCACAGTCCGGACAGCATCCGTCAACAAGCTGTGACTTTGTCCAGAAGGACTCGCATGGTGTACAGTAAAGTCCATCATAGGAACCCTTATAGATATCACCCTTGTCATAAAGCTTCTTAAAAATCTTCTGAATCTGCTTTTCATGATCAGGATCAGTTGTTCTGATAAACTTGTCATATGAAGTATTCATCAGATCCCAGATACGCTTGATCTCAGCAGCTTTCTCATCTACGAATTCCTTTGGTGTATTCAGTTCCTCGAAAGCTTTTGTTTCGATCTTCTGGCCGTGCTCATCTGTACCGGTCTGGAAACGAACATCATACCCAATAAATCTTTTGTATCTTGCAATACTATCAGCAAGAACAATTTCATAAGTGTTGCCTATATGAGGCTTTCCTGAAGCATAGGCAATTGCAGTTGTAATGTAGTAAGGTTTCTTTGCCATTTTTTCTTCTCCTTTTCGCTATTATTCTTAGCACTTTGCATTAAAGCTAATGGAACTTTTCTTACAAAGTCTAAAGCAGAACAAAGCGCTACGTGATATTGTATCACATAGCGCTATACTTTTACAAATTATTTTATATTGCACTGGATATTTCCAATTTCCACTTCTGAAGTTCTCTTTCATCCTTGGCTATTTTCATAACGCCGCCAAGTCCGTTGACTTTTTCAGCGAAATCCTCATATCCTCGTTTGATATACTGGATATCTTCTATAGTGCTGACTCCATTTGCTGAAAGAGCTGCTATAACCAGCGCAGCACCGGCTCGAAGATCAGATGCTCTAAGTGAAGCACCACTATACTTCTTTATTCCGGAGATGATTGCTGAATTACCTTCAACTCTTATCTTTGCTCCCATTCGGGCAAGCTCAGCAACATATCTGAATCTGTTTTCAAATATACTTTCTGTTACTATACTTGTTCCATCTGCCAATGCAAGTGTGGCAGCCATCTGTGCCTGCATATCTGTTGGGAATCCCGGATACGGCAGGGTCTTGATCTGTGTAGACTTAAGATTACCATCTGCCATAACTCGAACAGAATCATCATACTCTATTACATGTGCTCCCATCTCTACAAGCTTTGAAGAAATTGCCTCCAAGTGCTTAGGGATTACATTTTTGATCAGGATATTTCCCCTGGTTGCAACCGCCATTGCCATAAATGTACCGGCTTCAATCTGGTCAGGTATGATGGAATATTCTGCTCCATGAAGTTTATCCACACCTCTGACTCTGATAACATCAGTACCTGCACCCTTTATGTTGGCTCCCATTGTATTCAGGAAGTTTGCAACGTCAACTATATGTGGCTCTTTTGCCGCATTCTCAATAGTTGTTTTACCCGGACTAAGAGATGCTGCCATCATGATATTGATAGTTGCACCAACTGAAACTGTATCCAGATAAATGTGTGCTCCATGAAGTTCATCAGCTTCAGCTACAATGCTTCCGCCCGGAACTATCTCTGTCTTTGCACCAAGCTTTTCAAAACCTTTGATATGAAGATCAATAGGTCTTGATCCTATATCGCATCCTCCCGGAAGAGCAACATTTGCATATCTGTGCTTTCCAAGAAGTGCACCAATCAGGTAGTATGATGCTCTTATCTTTCTGATATACTCATCATCTACCGGCTGACGTTCTCTGATTCCTTTACCGCAGATAACTACGGTATGTTTATCTTTGTATTCAACTGTAGCCCCGATATTCTCGATAGCCTTTAACAAGGTTCTTGTATCGGAAACATAAGGTACGTTCTCTATTAAGACCTTATCATCAGTCATTACTGCTGCAGCCAGGATACCAAGAGCGGCATTTTTTGCACCTGCAATAACAACCTCACCTTCAAGAGGTTTACCACCTCTTATCACATATTGTTCCATAATAGAATAATCTTCCTCAACTATTTGTTTCAATCTAGTATTGGTTTACGTAATACTTTAACGAACTTATTATATCATAAAAAATGCATTTGTAAATAGCATTTATTACATTTTTGTTACATTTCTTTCATATGCTGTATAATTCTTCGCGGTCCGATGTACAGGAGTCTGATGGCAACGATGGCAAGACTCACAAACATCACTGCATAATATACAGCTATGGGAAGCTTCAAGAGCTCGTAAACCAAAAGTCCAAGGACTATAACAACTACACTAAGCACCATCATTATGGCCATATTGAAAAATGTATTCAGGTTTCCTCTGAGTGCACTATATTCGTCATCCCATTCTATATATGGGGAATTACTGTCCATCATCATTCCGATCATTATGGATATTATGTGGGCCAGTAACATAAGCAGTGCATACAGAACTCCTATAACAACAGAAGTTTTCATATAATAACAGATAATTATGTTTGTTGCAAGTAGTGCCGGATAAGTAAATATAAAACTTACCGCAGCCTTTGCACTGAGCTGCGTCTTAAAAGGTACAGGAATAAACTTGATAAGGCTTAAATGCTGACCTTCTCTTGTAAATGCAGTTGACGCGATTGAATTAAGTGCAGTAGCGATAAAACTAATGGCAATAACAATTATCAGCATTATCATTTCCGCCCTGTCTTTTCCATCCTGATAAAAGCTTATAAAATCCGATATCGCTCCCTTATCCTTTGTAAAGTGGAAAAGTGCCCATATTCCCACAGGCCAGAGTAAATTAATATAAGCGCAGTTTCCTGAGAAGGCTTTTGTTCTGAGTATTACTCTGATTTCCTTCATAAGACTTGCTTTAAACTGTGAATCTTCATTTATATCTTTAGTCTTTATCTCTGCTTTCTTGGTAGAACCAAGAGAGGCAGCTGTATAGAGTCCCTGCTGGTAAAGGAGCTTTCCAAGATAAAACATTATGGCAAAAAGGCCAATGTTTCCTGCCAGATAAACAAAGAGCCAGAGAATGCTGCCTTTACTTATTGCCTCTGCAAGCCAGGGCACAGGGAAGAATATAACATTGAGCGTACTTAAGAAGAGATTATCACCACTTCCAAGGGACTCAACATAGTTTTCCATATTGATATCACCTATTCCTCTAAGGGAATATACAAATACTGCAGCAAATATCAAAAGAAATATACTGGACATTCTATAGAATATCTTGGCGTCCTTAACCTTTCTGAGAGAAGCCATAAGTATAAGACTGAAAATTGCGCAGTAGATCATAGGAACAAGTGGAATAAGAACTACGCCCAAAACCGCTCCTATAATGGAAACCGGATGAAGAGCTCTGGCTATTCCTACATTTCTTCCAATGGCTATAAAGTATCCGATAAAAACAGAAAACAGAATAAGAAATTCCATGACGCTCTCTGCAAAATAAGCGAACATGAATCTACCCATCATAAGATGGTGAGCGGGTATAGGAAGTGTAACAAAATGTTCTCTGTCCGATGAGAAGAACATTACACTGAAGATAACAAGAATTCCGAAGATCATGGAAAATGCAGAAAGTATCTGCATCTCGAAAAGCATTCCGCCCCCCGGACTGCCTGCCTCAAGAAGTGCTTCCGTCATAACATAGCTGATAAAGCCAACTATCAGGCAGCAGGGAATCATTATTCCCAGCGCCGCCACAAGAGCAAGAACCTTGTATAAGGTTTTTTCAGGCATCTGCATCTCAGAATTCTTTGAAAATATTTTAGCTAATGAAGTGATTCCTTTTATATTCATAAATAACCTCTCTATAAAAGAAAAAAATATCCTCTCTATTGTAACACCATAGAGAGGATACTTCCACTATTATTATATGGTCAGGGGAAAGATGACCTTATTCTGTTATCAGCGAATATGCTGAAATACGCTTTATCCTTCCGGATATGATCCAGATTATCGCAAATGAAGCAATGCAGGCAAAGATAACTGATAGCACAGCCATCCATGGGAACATTTCCATATTAGATCTCATGATGCCCATTGATGAAAGAAGTGTAGCCAGAATCTTATTGGACCACATACTTCCAAGAATCGATCCTGCTGCCGCTCCTATTAATATCTGAGGCAGCATTGAGAGAACCAGTTCAGTTCTCAGTTGATTACTTGAAAATCCTATAGCCTTCTTAATTCCTATTTCCTGCTGTTTCTTGATAATCATAGTTTTTACAAGCAGATTAAGTGACAGGATGATCACCGCAAGGGATACTGCTACCATTACAGCCACCATAGCAGCTGCAATCGCAACAACCGGCTCATCTCCGGTGCGGATGGTTTCTACCACATTTCCATATCCTGTTATCTTATCTCCATACATATCCTGTATTTTTTCAACTACAGCTTTTGAATTATTAAGTGTATGACCTTTGACAAACAGATTCACGTTATCCTTAACAGGTTCATAAGTCGGGAAATGTTTTGCACCATCTGTAACCATAGAGATATCCTTTCCCATATTACTGCTATCCTGTTCAATTCCTGTTATAAGAAATTTCTTTTCTGTATTAGCATATGATACTTCAACCTCATCACCAACCGAAACACCAAGGGTATTTGCAAGACTTCCACCTATAGCTATTTCATTATCATATATAGGCGACCTGCCTTCATATACATTTACATCAGATATAGATGTCCAGTCGTCTGCTATATATGCATAAACAGAATAACCCTCAACTGTCATTTCTACAGTATCCTGCCACCATACCGATTCTACTTCGGGAAGCTTTAAAATATCATCTATAACATTTTCTTCATCAGAAAATGATACCGTCACATCCGAACCTACCAGCTGAAGCATCCTGTAAAGGTGCGTCGGATCCTTCACACAGTTATACGCAAGGAATACAGAAAATGTTGTAACTATTCCGATGGAAAGCATCACCACAATAAGAATAACATTTTGTTTTGTATTGCTCAGTACCGACTTTAAAGCCATTATCCAGGTAAGCGGGCCTGCTGTTTTCTCAATAGGCGCATGATTTTTCTTGAAGCTGTGGGAATTGATTCCAAATCTGAGGGCAACAACCGGATCAAGTTTCTTGATCATTCTCGTACTCATAAATGATACCAATACCACCGTACCAAGCATCAAAACTACTGTAATCACTAATGAAACCATATCAAATGGATGATCCCACTCAACGCCACTGAATCCTCTGATGAACTTCTCAAATACAGGAATAACTGCGTACGAAGCCCCGATACCTGTAAATATTGCAAACAGTGTTGCAAGAGAAAACTCAGAAATCATAGAAAGTCTGATCTGTTTCGAAGTATAGCCCAGTGCCTTTAGTGCTCCAATATTCACAATATTTTGCTCTATAGAGTTAGATATTCTGAAGTAAATGATTATCATGGATATAACAGTTATTATTATGGCAAATGCTGCAAGCATAGCCGCTATCATATTCTGCATAAATGTAAAGCTTGTTATGATCATGTCAACATCTATAGCGTATGCCCGAATAGAATGATCGCTGAAGGATTTAGTCAGCTGGCCTGTAGCCGCCTGTAGATCTGTTCCTTCACTTACCTTCATAAAGAACAGTGTCATATCATAAAGCGGTTGTTCTTCAGTCCCATCTTCTGCTAAATCATCAGTATGCTCCAAAGCAGCTGATTCACTCTCCAGTGCTTCCTTTTCCTTCTGAGCTCTTCTGGCTTCAGTAAGCTTTTCATCCTGATCTGTTTTCCACTCATTAAAGAGATCCGGAGAAACATAGGTAAGACCTAATCCATTTCCAAGCAGACTTTCATAAATCCCTGCCACCTGGAAGGTATAATACTTATCCCCAACCTTTAGGTCTACATCATCACCAAGCTCTGCCTTAATATAATTAGAATTGAAATAAATAGAAATATAAATAGGATTTTCATATTCTTCATCAGATAGTTCAACAAAGTGTGGAGCTTCCATTTCGCCCCATTCTCCATAAGGAAGAATCAACAGATTGAAATCGGAAGTATCATACATATTTTTTGAATCTTCCTCGGCACCTTCCTTGGATCTTGAAAACTCCATCATAACCGGATGCAGCTTTTCATATGATTCTATATATTCTGAATTATTTATTATTTCTTCAATCTTCTCCTTATCTTCAGGCGGAAGTATACTCTGGACCATTATATCTGCAAAGTTATACTCTTCCTTTTTATCCTTATGAAGTGTACTGTATCCTAAAAGAATGGCAAGTCCGGTATGAAGCATGAATACAGCAAGCACCATGATCAGAAAAAATGTGATCATATGGGAGAAGTCATTTTTGAAGTTTGATTTAATAAGTTTACTTATCATTATTTTTTTCCTTTATTCCGGCCCTACCATCCCATCTCACTTAAAAAGCTTCTGAGATTCTCGTGACGCTTTTTGTCACCTGTCACATAAGGTCCTAAGTTACATTCTCCACAAATATCTCCGTCCTTCAGATAGATGATACGGTTTCCTCTTCTCGCAGATTTCATATCATGAGTAACCATCACTATGGACTGTCCCTCACGATTAAACTCAGTAAGAATATCCAGCACTGCATCACTGCTGGCGCTGTTCAACGCTCCGGTAGGCTCATCAGCGAATACCATATCAGGTCTGTTTATCAGAGCTCTGATGATACCGACTCTCTGTGCCTCACCACCTGAAAGCTGATTCGGAAATTTATTCCATAGTTTTTCTTCTATTCCAACACGGCTTAAAAGTTCCTTCGATTTGTTTGCCAGCTCTCTCTTATTCTGGCCTGTTAAAAGTCCTGCTGCCAGAACATTATCAAGAATACTCATGGTTCCGATCAGATGAATCTGCTGAAATACGAAACCGCAATGCTTGCGTCTGAAGATTGCAAGCTGGTCACTTGTAAACTTAGTTATATTTTTACCACAGAAGTTTACTTTTCCAAGGCTTGCTTTATCCATTCCGGAAAGTGCATACATAAGAGTTGACTTTCCGGCTCCGGAAGAGCCCATTATAACCGTAAAATCACCTTCGTAAATCTCAAGATCCATATTCTTGATAATATGATGCTGAACACCACCAACAGAAAAGGATTTGCAAAGTTTTTCAGTTTTTATGATTGCATTTTTTTCTTCCATTAGACTATTCCTTCTATCGTTATTCCTTATATCATCTGGGTTTTCTTATTCGTATTTC
Source organism: Eubacterium sp. (assembly GCA_024692605.1). Classification (GTDB taxonomy): domain Bacteria; phylum Bacillota; class Clostridia; order Lachnospirales; family Lachnospiraceae; genus Eubacterium_Q. Next base: position 1,081 of record JAILMQ010000045.1, on the reverse strand, counting down.
TTCTGATTTTTCTTTTTTATAATACTTGAAACCACTATAACAATAAGGATTACAAATACAATTCCACCACCGATCATTCCGGCACTGATATTCTTTGTTTCAACAGCTGCCTCATCAGCTTTAGCATCAGGCTCTGCATCGGTAACTGTAAGCTCCATTTCATCTTCAAAAGTAGATGAATTGCCCTGATTATCTTCATATGTAACCTTAATACTTATAGGCTGGTCACCAACATTTTCAGGAGTTATTGTTGTATCAACAGTTCCACTTTCACCAACCTTAACAGCACCTACAAAATATGTTATATCACTTATTGTATCACCGCTTAAGTCTACTGTTACATTTCTTAGATCACCAAGTCCTGTATTATTAATCTTAAATGTAAGACTTGTTTTTCCATCAAGGGAAACTTCCTTTTTAGTAAGCTTCTTCTCAGAAAGGCTAAGCTTTATATCCTGCTTTACAGGGACAGAAAGTGCTGCTGTATCTTCAAATGTTTCGCGGCTGTTATTCTCATATGAATAATTAACATTTACAGTGTATGTTTTTTGTTCAAGGTCAGCTCTGGATTTCATCTTAACTTCCAGGTCATATTCCTTTTCTTTCTCAATCTCATCAATATAGAATGAATCCGAACCGGAAGCAGTTACAATCTCACCCGCTTCACTGGATATCTTGAATTTGATATTGGTAAGCTTTGTTGATGTTGATTCATTCTTAAGATGAATTGTCATATCGAAATCATCTCCGGCCTTAACACTGCCTCCTTTGATATCACAACCTGTGACAATCAGTCTTGGGGTTGCATAAGCTGCATCTGCCTTTGATGATCCGCCCTTAAAACCACCAAATACTCCTGCAACTATCATGCTGACAGTTAACAGGAGTATTATTATTTTAGATTTCTTAAATGTTCTTTCTTTCATTAGACTTTTCTCCTTAATCTTTTTTTGCTTCGTATGCAAAAACATATTTTTATAACCTTCGCATATGAATATAGCATTTTAAAGATTAAGGGACTTTATCAGAACATTAAGATTACATTAATTTTTATTATTACACTATTTTGAAATACAGAGTT
>JAILMQ010000028.1 GCA_024692605.1 Eubacterium sp. | reverse complement strand
TCTGTTTCTTCAACAGATTCTTCAACTGTATCTTCCACAGCTTCCTCAGCATCTTCTTCAGTCTCTTCAATAGCTTTTGAAGCGGCCTCATCAGCTGCAGCCTGAAGTTCTGAAAGCTTATTCATCTTTTCAGGAATCTCTTCCTCAAGAAGCTTTTCTATCTCAGCCTTCTTTTCATCAAGACTCTTTTCAAGGTTTTCAACCTCACTCTTAAGATCTTCAAACTTATCAGTTTCTGACTTAAGCTTTTCAAGACCGGCCTTATATTCATCAATCATTCCAAGAGAAGTCTTGATATCCTTTTCCTTCTCAACAACCTTGTCGTAGATATCCTTAACCTCAGTCTTGCTCTTTTCGATATCTGCAGAAACTTCGTTATAGTACTCTTCAAGCTTCTTAGTATCTTCAGAAGCTCTGTCATCTATCTTACTGATATTGGCATCAACTTTCTGAGCAATAGTCTTGTCACTCTTCTTAATCTCATCATCTATGGCAGAACTAATATTCTTACTTACAGTTTCTTTTATTCTCTTCTTACTATACTCATTCATATAGTTATCAGTAAGCTTTTTCAAATGTTTTTTATCCGCTTCAGTCAGTTCAGTCTTAATATTCGCATTAACCTTCTGCTCTTCACTTTCTTCAGACTCTGATGAAGCTGTCATAACACAGCTTACTACGATAGCAATCACGCCAATCACTAATAAAATAATCACTGTAGCATTCATTCTTTTTCCCTCTCATACATTAAGTATATTTGGTATAATAAACCGCAAACGGACCGTGGCTTTCCACGGTCCGTTTCATTATAACAGATTTACATAATGTAGTGCAAGTACTATTCGCTGTTTATAAAAAATAACATTGAAATGACTGCTTGCAGGCATATTTTGTATACTTTTTTGCATACAGCGAATACTACTCCTCTTCCACGCTTTCACTGTAACCACATTCATTTTCTGAGCATACAAGTTTCTTACCCTTATAAACCATATACTTACCGCATTTAGGGCAGACTTTCTGGCTCAGCTTATTCCAGGACATGAAGTCGCATTCAGGATAATTGATACATCCATAGAATGGTCTGCCCTTCTTGGTATTTCTCTTAACTATATCACTGCCACACTTCGGACAGTTTACACCTATTCTCTCAAAATATGGTTTTGTGTTTCTACAGTTAGGGAAGTTCGGACATGCCAGGAACTTTCCATAGGCGCCGTACTTAATTACCATATTCGCGCCGCACTCTTCACAAACCTCATCTGTAGTCTCGTCCGCAATCTTAATCTTCTCAAGATTCTCACTGGCGTGCTTTATCTCATTTTCAAGATCCGGATAGAAGTTTCTTACAACAACCTTCCATTCAACATTTCCATCTCCAATGCTGTCAAGAAGCGACTCCATATTTGCAGTAAACTCTATATCAATTATTTCCGGAAATGCAGTTTCCATGATTCCGTTTACTGCCTGACCAAGCTCTGTTATATAAAGATTCTTCTGTTCCTTTGTAATATATCTTCTATTTAAAAGGGTAGATATTGTAGGAGCATATGTGGATGGTCTTCCGATACCATTATCCTCCATGGTCTTAACAAGAAGAGCTTCGGTATAATGTGCCGGTGGTTCTGTAAAATGCTGTTTAGCATGAACCTCCTCACATACCAGCTTATCTCCCTTTTCAATTCCACTTAAGTTTGCATTGTCTTTAGACTTATCTTCTTCTGTGCTGTAGATATTCTGATATCCTGCGAAGCTAAGTGTACTTGTTGCTGCACGAAGTCCCTCTCCGGCTGCCTCAACACAAACTGCATAAATGCTATATACTGCCGGCTTCATTCTGCTGGCTACAAATCTTTCATATATAAGTTTATAAAGCTTATACTGCTCTGCTGTAAGGGAAGATTTAATAGCTGCAGGTGTACGGCTGACATCTGTTGGTCTTATGGCCTCATGCGCATCCTGTATCTTCTTTCCACTATCTGCATTCTGAGCACTGCCATCCTCTGCCTCATACTCTGCGCCAAATGTATTTCTGATATATTCTCTTACATTTCTGTCTGCCTCATCCGAAACACGGGTTGAATCTGTTCTGAGGTAAGTAATAAGACCTACTGTTCCCTGGCCTTTTATTTCCACTCCTTCGTAAAGCTGCTGAGCAACTCTCATGGTCTTAGATGTCGCAAAGTTAATTCTGCTGGCAGCAGTCTGCTGAAGGGTACTGGTTGTAAATGGTACAGGTGCCTTTTTTGTTCTTGTAGAAGTCTTAATATCCTTTACAATAAAGTCAGCACTGTCCAGCTTACTCTTTATCTCCTGAGCCTCTTTACCATCAGAAACCTCTTTCTTAAGTGCAAAGCTTACAGGCTTCTTCTGTCCCGGAACCTTAAGATCTGCATCTATGGTCCAGTATTCGCTCGGAATAAACTCATCTATCTCTTTTTCTCTGTCAGAGATCATCTTAAGGGCAACAGACTGAACTCTTCCTGCAGAAAGACTTTTCTTTCCCAGCTTCTCCCAAAGAAGCGGGCTGATCTCATAACCCACAAGACGGTCAACTACACGTCTTGCCTGCTGGGCATCCACAAGATCCATATCAATCTGTCTTGCATTCTTTATGGATTCCTTAACGGCTCCCTTTGTGATCTCGTTAAATGTAATCCTCTTATATTTTTTATCTTCAAGCTTTAATGCAACCGACAAGTGATAAGAAATAGCTTCCCCTTCACGGTCCGGGTCAGTTGCGAGATAAATAACATCTGATCTTTTAACAGCCTTCTTCAGCGTTGAAACCAGATCGCCTTTTCCCCTTATTGTAATATAATGAGGCTCGAAATCATTTTCCTTATCGATTCCCATACTGCTCTTAGGTAAGTCTCTTACATGCCCCTCTGAAGCTATAACTTCATAGTTCTTACCTAAGAACTTTTTAATAGTCTTGGCCTTTGTTGGCGACTCGACTATAACTAAATTCTTAGCCATATCTCTCTCCCCAGGTACAAATATATATTCACTGATTCGGTACTATACAACAAAATTTTTTCAAATGCAAGCCTTAGCTTTTATTTAATAATGTAGTAACCCTGCTCAAGACATTTTACAAATCCCAGCTTCGCAAGTTCATTTAACTGGTGTATCGTATCCGAAATATCCATGTTATTTGCCCTTATCAGATCATCAATAAATACCGGTTCATACCCCAGCATTCCCATCAGTTTCTTCTGTTTTTCATTTAAGGCAGTGCTATCCTTTCCATCATATAGGCTTCTTCTTTTTTCACCATCTTTAAGCACACCCATCATATCTACGATTATGTCAGAGGGACTGTCAGCCAGCATGGCTCCCTGCTTGATTATTGCATTGGTTCCCTTGGACATAATATCTGTAGCTCTTCCCGGAATTGCATATATAGCCTTCCCCTGCTCCAGGGCATAATCCACAGTAATCATAGTTCCACTTCTTATGGCTGCTTCCACCACAAGAAGGGCATCGCTGAGGCCACTTATTATTCTGTTTCTTGCAGGAAAATGTATGACCTGGTGAGCAGTTCCCGGCTCATACTCAGATAACACCAGCTGGTTTTCACACATTTCATGAAATATATCTATGTTGGTCCTGGGATAACAGATGTCCACTCCGCCTCCCATAACTCCTATGGTTTTCCCTTCTGCCCTCACGGCACTTCTATGTCCTCTGGAATCAATTCCCATAGCAAGGCCACTTATTATTACAATACCTTTATTGGCCAGCTGGGATGCAAATTCATCTGCCATGGACATTCCGTAATGAGTCGGTCTTCTGCTTCCAATAATCCCCAATTGATGTTTTGAAGCCGCGATTCCAATATCTCCTCTATAATATATCACCGGTGGAATATCTTTTAACTCCAATAGTCTTTCCGGATAATCCGGGCACACCGGTGTAACAACCCTTATTCCGGAGTTTTCCATCTTATATGCAAGTTCCTGATACCAGCTTTCTAAATCTGTTGAAAGGATTTCCTCCATGCTAGTCTTTTTTATCACCCCGGAGCTGCAAAGCTTCTCCAGTTCAGAAGAGTTTTTATACATATGCCGAAAGGTATTTTCAATCCCTCCAAAAATTTCCAAAAGATTAGTTACATCTTCAGTTCTGAAAGTGGTCATATGGCCAAGCCACATATACATTAATTTTTCGTCTAACTTTATTCCCAATTTGTACCTCCACTTTCATTTCTGTAGAAGGCAGCTTCCTCCAGGTCACAGCACTCAATATTTTCCCTGTCAGATATATCAGCTATGGTTCTTGCAAGCTTTAGAAGTTTATAATATCCTCTGGCACTGAAATCATTACTTTCAAAGAGCTTTCTCAGGAGAAGATTCTCATCTTCACCAAGACTCAGGTACCTGTCAATATATCCTTGAGGAAGCTCCGAATTAAAACTGAAGGATTCATTTTTATACCTGATTTCCTGTCTTCTTCTGGCAACCTTAATAACCGCCCTGGCGTCCTCTGAACTCATCCCCTTTTTTGTTGAAAACATTTCATCATACGTAAGGGGCCGTACCTCGATTCTCATATCGATCCTGTCCATAATAGGATGACTTATCTTATTCTGATATCTGTATATTTCAGACATGGAACATCTGCATTTATTCCTGTCGGGAAAGAATCCACAGGGACAGTTATTTCTTGCAGATACTAGCATAAATCTTGATGGAAATGTAAAACTGTTTCTAAGTCTCGAAACAGTAACACACCTGTCTTCCATAGGTTGTCTGAGGCTTTCAATTACACCCCGGCTGAATTCGGGAAATTCATCCAGAAAGAGAACTCCGCCACTGGCAAGACTGACCTCTCCCGGTTTGGGATTGGCACCGCCTCCGATCATTGCAATCTCCGAAACATTTTGATGAGGAGATCTGAAGGGTCTTCTTTTCATAAGTCCCTTTGAAAGATCCAGCTTGCCTGCTACGCTATAGATCTTCGTTAGTTCCAGACTTTCCTCGAAGGTAAGCGGCGGCATGATATCCGGCATACATTTGGATATCATGGATTTGCCTGAGCCTGCAGCTCCCGTCAGTAATATATTATGAAAGCCGGCAACCGCAACAACAACGCCTCTTTTCATAACCTCCTGACCCTTTATATCCGCTAGATCCACATTTCCCATAATGTCAGTCTGGTCTCCACTGGGAATTTCAATAATGCCCTTGTCCCAGACCCTATTTTTCATCATCTCCACAAGGTCATAAAGATTATCCACAGGAATTATATCCATCTTCTTTATGTAAGAGGCTTCCACAAAATTACCACAGGGAACAATAGCACGTCTGATACCATTTCTCACTGCATGATCAAGAATAGGCAGCACCCCGGTTACAGGTAAAACACTGCCATCAAGACCCATTTCTCCCAGAAATACAGTTTTCTCCAGATCTCTATTCAGTTTTGAATTAATTGGAATTTCCCCCATAGAAATAAGGATGCTGATGGAGATGGCAAGATCAAATCCTGCCCCCTCTTTATGCACATCCGCCGGGGATAGATTGACAGTTATTCTTCTTGAAGGTAGAGAATAACCAACGTTTTTCAGAGCTGTCCGGACTCTTTCTCCTGCTTCTTTCACCGAGGATGAAAGATAACCAACTAGACTGAGTCCCGGCAAACCCCTGCTTATATCTGATTCCACAGAAATAAGCAGACCGTCAATGCCAAGAGCAGCTCCGCTTAAGATTTTACTATACAATTAAGGCTCCTTCCCGCCTCTCTGTCAGTGCATATCCCAATGATAAACCCGGATACTATAAAAATCAATAGTTAAAATATACCAGGTCATCCTTTGCAGGACCGGTCATTGAAACACTGTCAGCTTTGATAACGGGACCTTCGCCCTGGAATTCAGGATAGAATTCCTTATCTATCGTACCTTCTACTATTATCCAGTCACGATCATTTAATTTATTTGCTCCACCATAATATGCCTTGAAACCGATAAATGCTATATCATCAGCACAGCAGGTCATGGCAAATCTTCCCGGAACAAACTCATTACTATTATAATTAGATGGTCTGTGGGCCTGAGCCTTGAACTTAATCTTCTTGCCAACATACTTATCAGGATTATCCGCCGCATCTATATAAAATATACCGAAATCCTCTTCCTCAAGCTCTATTACATCCTTATCCAGATCATATGGAAGAATCACTTCATCATCATTTCTGATAGGATTACCCTGCATATCTTCGAAGATAACCTGTCCACGTCTGTTGACTGCTCTGATACTTCTTCTATACTCTGCAGTACGTGTTTCTTCGCTGCAGCGATTGAAGATGATCATATCTGCATTTCTAAGCTGATCCATCATTATCTTCTTCATATTATTAACATATACATCAAAGGTTGTAGCATCCACAAAGGATATAACCTGAACAACAGTCCATCCCTTAGGTACACGGATCTGGAATATACGGTCCAGCTCCCACATACCGTTATACTCTATCATTACATTTTCAGGCTTATACTTACTTCCCAGCTCTAAAAGATAGTCTGCATTCAGCTTTTCCTCATCAATATATTCAAGATAGATATTTTTTTCATTAAGGGCCTTCTCATCATACTCAATCTCACCCTCTTCACAGGCAAGAAGTAATGTTTTTGCACCCTCGGTAAACTCCTGCTTTACAAGAGTATCTATTGCAAATGTTGTCTTTCCACTTCCTAAAAATCCCATAAATACATAAACAGGAATTTCCTTTTGTTCTTTATTGAACATGATTTCCTCCTAATAGCAAATCTGATATCTTATTAGTTTTTAAAGTCCGAATAATTCTGCCAGTTTATCTTCCTTTATGTTACTTCCGATAACACAAAGTTTTCCTGTATAATCCGGTGAACCCTTTCTTAATTCATACTCTCCAGGAACAAGGTCGAACTCCTGCCAGTTTCCTTCTTTATCAGGAACAATTCCTTTAGCTCTTAAGATAATACCGAATTCATTATCTTCTTCCACTGCAAGCTTATCAAGGATAGCTTTAAGCTCTTCTGCACTATACTTGTGGGCAGTTTCCTTACCCCAGCTGGTGAATACCTCATCAGCATCATGATGGTGATGATGATGACCACAGCTGCATACACCGTTTTCATCATAATGATGTTCATGATGATCATGGTCATGATCGTGGTCATGATGCTCATGTTCCTCGTGGTCATGATCGTGATGATGATGCTCATGTTCCTCGTGATCATGGTGATGGTGTTCATGCTCATCATGGTCGTGGTGATGGTGCTCATGCTCATCATGGTCATGGTGATGGTGATGATGTTCCTCATCATCCACCTCAGGATCATATTTGAAGTTCTTCATAATATCTTCTATTGAAGATGAATGCTCCATAGCATCAAGAATGATGGCACCTGTTATATCATCCCATGGTGTAGTTATAATTCTAGCCTCTGCATTATGCTCCTTTATCATATTTACTGCTTCCAGAAGTTTCTCTTCCGTAGTATTCTGTGTACGACTGAGAACAACTGTTCCACAGGCCTCTATCTGATTAAGGAAGAATTCTCCGAAATTCTTTATATACATTTTAGCCTTGGTTACATCAACCACTGTTGTAGCACTGTTAAGTGCGATCTCAACATTTTCTCCGGCCTTCTGGATTGCCTTTATAACATCTGAAAGCTTTCCAACACCAGATGGTTCTATTATTACTCTGTCAGGATGATAATCATTAACAACCTGCTTCAGAGCCTCGCCAAAATCACCGACAAGTGAACAGCAGATACATCCGGAATTCATCTCTGTAATGTTTACTCCTGCTTCTTTTAAAAAGCCTCCATCTATACCTATTTCACCAAATTCATTCTCGATAAGAACTACCTGTTCGCCCTGAAAAGCTTCACTTATAAGCTTTTTTATAAGAGTTGTTTTTCCTGCTCCAAGAAATCCCGAAATAATGTCTATCTTTGTCATAATCGACGCCTCCATTTTTTGATTATATTTATATCATTAGTTATATTTTAGCCTTAGTATTATTGTATCAAACCTGTCAAGTGTAAAATAATAGATATATTAGTTTAATAATCAACAACATTGTCAATCAATTTTATCATCCATGAATAGTATAATTATACTACCAGCATATATAATCCTACTTGAGGTAAATGATATGACAGTGATTGGTTTCGACAAACGCATAAAAGACTTAAGAGAAAGCAGGAAGATCTCCCAGCAGGAGCTTGCAGACAGACTTTTTGTAACAAGATCAGCTGTAAACGCCTGGGAAATGGGCAACTCCATGCCAAGTATCGATAATCTTATCGTTCTGGCCAGGTTTTTTCATGTTTCTACAGATTATCTTCTCGGATTACAAAATGAAGAAACCATAGATGTCACCCAGCTAGGCACCAACGAAAAAGAACTGATACAAAGAATGCTATATTACATGGACTACTTAAAACCAGAGAAATTATATGGCGAAGCCGGTAATAAAAAAGAACATAAACAAAAATAACTCACTGAAGAAAAACTTCAACGAGTTATTTTTTTATTGATTTAAATCATATTTTATTGATTTTTAATATCAGATCCGCAGAATTCGCAAATACCCTTCTGTCCTGCTCTTATTCTGGTAAAGCCTCCACATTTTGGACATTTCATCTGAACAAAGCCCACACCACTCTGGTCAGTAAAGAGTGCATCATTTATGATAACTCTTGGATTCCTTCCCTGCTGCAGGGTACAGTTTGCAAAATACCCACGACTGAACAGTTTCTCCAGATCAAGGAAGATGTGAAACCTCACACGACTAAAGTCGCGTGCTTCCCATAAATGTATTTCTACACGTAGTCTCTTTAGAAGACGGGAACTACATTACTACAGATACAACCCAAACTCAGATACTTTATGCCACAATAGACAAAAGCTCCGCAT
>JAILMQ010000003.1 GCA_024692605.1 Eubacterium sp. | reverse complement strand
ATCAACCCAAGGGGGTCTGACCCCAATGGGTTATTTTACCGTAACCTCAATTTTCTTACATACACCGTTCTGAGCATATGTATATATAAAGCATACTCCCTTGCCAACAGCCTTAATCTTTCCATTCTTGACTGTTGCAACTTTAACGTTATTGGATTCATATCTGATTCCGGTTTTACCCACATGGCTCTTTACGCGCTTTTTAGCAGGATTTTTCTTTTTAACCTTGAACTTATAGGTTTTGTTTGCTTTTAATGTAACCTTCGTCTTCTTCGGTTTTAGAATCAAAGCCTTTGTATTTCCGGCCTTTCCTCCGGCCGTAGCCACATGTAGGGTTGTGGATGTGGAAATAACTTTATTCTTATTATCCACCGCAACTACAATAAACTTGTAGTAGGCTCCTTTTTTCAACTTCTTTTTCTGAATCTTTTTAATATTTATTGAATTCTTTGAAGTAGAACCAATCTTTACAAATTTATTCTTCTTGCCACATTTATTTCCATATATGACAAATGTATTAGCTCCGGAAACTTTTTTCCATTGCAGTTTTATGCTTTTAGCCGTAACCTTAACTGCCTTAGGCTGAAGAATGTGGAAACAGGATCCGGAAACATCCTTGTCATCTTTCTTATTTATGATAGTCTCTTCCACTTCATCAATACCTTTTCCAGTGTCCTTCTTCCCATCAGGTTTTGAAGGATCCGGATTTAAAGGATCATCTGATTTAGGATCAGGGTCCTCTATATCAATAGTTTGTTTTCTAAAGAATACATTCTCAAATGTAGCAGTATAACGAGTTACACCCTTGGAATCTGCAGTGGCTTCTTTAATAACCTCGCTTGTAACAGTACCATACTCTTCTACAATATAAGTTTTATCCTTTTTACCAACAGCCGAAGCCTTGCAGGAAGAACCATCAGGCGCCCATTCATATTTAATATCCTTAAGAGCTTTGTAAGGCGCTGTATTGGTAATCCCTTTATCCTTAAGAAACTGCTCGGCATAAGAACCTTCTTCGTAGTATATAGTTGTCTTATCTTCTATTCTATAAAAGCAATTATCAGCTATATCAGTTACATTATCCGGAATATATATTCCATCAAATTCCGACCAGTAAAATAGGCTTGAACCCATTTTTTCCAGGCTGTCAGGAAGAATCAGATTACCACTGACACCATCTCTACAGCAAACCATCTGAAATGCACCATCACCGATTTCTTTCACACCTTCCGGAATTACGATATCATGTAGTTTACCACAATCTTGAAACATCGTTTCAGGAATAACTTCTAACCCGGAGGGGATTTCAACTTGCTCCAAACTTGAGCATTGATAAAACGAGTGTTCACCTATGGATGTAATCTTGCCGGCAAACACCACTTCTTTTAAACCATTACAACCAGAACAAACCTGCAAAGGAATTGTATCAAGTGTACTTGGGAAACGAATGCTTTCCAAAACTGTACATCCGCAAAATGCGCTTGTATCTATACTTACAAGACCTTCAGGAAGATAGATAGATTTAAGCTTATGACAATAATAGAATGCTGCCTCCCCTATGGATTTCAGACTATCCGGAATATCTACACTTATTAGTTCATCATCATAAGAAAAAGCATGACTTCCTATTGTCTCAAGCTCACATCCCTCTTCAATAGTAAACCTTTCCAGTTTTTTACAATCATATACAGAACGATAACCTATTTTAGTCAGTTTACTATCTTTCTCAACAGTAATGTCTTTAACCATCGAAAAATTTTCAAATACAGAACTCCCTAAAACCGTCACTTCCTTACCAATGATTATATGCTCTGCACTATCCTTGTAAGCCTCAACATCAGAATCTTTTATTTCACCACTTTTTGTAATTGTAAGAGTCTTGGTTGTTTTATCGTAGGATATACCTTCTGAGGCATGTGACTTAGCAGATGGAACTAATACTATAACCATCGCCAGGATCATCCCTAACAACACTTTATGCATTTTATAAGATAAATACTTATTCATAATGTACCCCTTCATAAACCTACCAACCATTGGGGTCAGACCTCAATGGTTGATTTTAAATAACCATATAAAAGAATAACACATATCACACTTCAATCAAAGAAAAAACTCGACAACATATAAATATGTTGCCGAGCTTTTTGAATCTCACCCTATAACTGATGACTTTTTTAATACATTCCACCCATTCCGCCTGGAGCTGCTGGCATAGCCGGTGTATCTTCTTTGATGTCTGCTACAACTGACTCTGTTGTAAGGAGTGTTGATGCGATTGATGTAGCATTCTGAAGTGCTGAACGTGTAACTTTTACAGGATCGATTATACCTGTAGCTACCATATCAACAAACTCTTCTTTATAAGCATCAAAGCCTGTCTTATCATCAGACTCTTTTACTTTATTTACTATTACTGCACCTTCAAGACCGGCATTTTCTACGATGTGGAAAAGTGGAGCTTCCATAGCCTTAGCTATTATCTTAGCACCTGTCTTCTGGTCGCCTTCGAGTGTAGCTGCAAGAGCCTCAACTTCTTTAATAGCATGTACATATGCAGCACCACCACCGGAGATGATTCCTTCTTCTACAGCAGCACGTGTTGCATTAAGAGCATCCTCAAGTCTGAGCTTAGCTTCCTTCATCTCTGTCTCTGTAGCAGCACCAACTCTGATAACTGCAACACCACCGGCAAGCTTAGCAAGTCTTTCCTGAAGCTTCTCTCTGTCAAAATCAGATGTTGTTTCTGTAATCTGTCTCTTAATAAGAGCTACACGATCTTCAAGTGCCTTCTTATCTCCGAGGCCATCAACGATTGTTGTATTCTCTTTAGTAACCTTAACGCTCTTAGCATGACCAAGCTGATCAAGTGTTGTATCCTTAAGCTCAAGTCCAAGATCTGAGCTGATAACCTGACCACCTGTAAGAATAGCAATATCCTGAAGCATATCCTTACGTCTGTCACCGTATCCGGGAGCCTTTACAGCTACAACGTTAAATGTACCACGAAGCTTATTAACTATAAGTGTTGTAAGAGCCTCGCCTTCAACGTCCTCCGCAATAATAAGAAGTGAAGCACCTGTCTTTACAATCTCCTCAAGCATAGGAAGGATTTCCTGAATATTAGAAATCTTCTTATCTGTAATAAGGATATATGGATTCTCAAGCTCTGCAACCATTTTCTCCATATCTGTTGACATATAAGCTGATACATATCCTCTATCGAATTCCATACCTTCAACAAGATCAAGCTCAGTCTTCATTGTCTTAGACTCTTCAACTGTAATAACTCCATCCTTTGAAACCTTATCCATAGCATCTGCTACAAGCTCACCAACCTCTTCATCACCGGCTGATATTGCAGCAACCTTAGCTATCTGATCCTTACCATTTACCGGCTGGCTCATCTTTACTATAGCATCTACAGCTGTATCTGCAGCTTTCTTCATTCCTTTACGAAGAACGATAGGATTTGCTCCTGCAGCAAGATTCTTCATACCTTAATTTATCATAGCCTGAGCAAGCACTGTAGCTGTTGTTGTACCATCACCAGCTACATCATTAGTCTTTGTAGCAACTTCCTTTACAACTGCAGCACCCATATTCTCAAATGCATCTTCAAGCTCAATATCCTTAGCAATTGTAACACCATCATTAGTAATAAGTGGTGAACCATAGGACTTAGCAAGAACTACATTACGTCCCTTAGGTCCAAGTGTTACTCTGACTGTATCAGCCAGCTGATTAACTCCAGATTCAAGTGCTTTTCTAGCTTCAGCACCATACTTTATTTCTTTAGCCATTATTAATTCGCCTCCATGTTATCTTTAATTAAATGTAATCAATTATATATTATTCAACAACTGCAAGTATGCTGTCCTGTCCAACGATTGTATACTCTTCATCCTCGAATTTAACTGTTGATCCTGCATACTGCTGGAATATAACCTTCTGACCAACCTTAACTGTCATAGGAATTGTCTTTCCTTCATCATCTACTTTTCCCGGACCTACAGCAACCACCTCTGAATACTGTGGCTTTTCCTGTGAATTACCTGTAAGAATGATTCCTGAAGCTGTTGTTTCTTCTTTCTCTGCAGCCTTAAGAACAACTCTGTCACCTAATGGTTTGATTGTCATTTTGCATTCCTCCTATCAAAATATAATTTTCTGATTTAGCACTCATTTATCCAGAGTGCTAACACAAATCATATTGTAACACTTTATATATAAAAATCAACCCTTATTTTAAAAAAATCCGGCCATAAAAGACATTGTCCATTATGGCCGGATCAAATCTTATTTAACAGTTACATTTCATCAATAACATCAGATACATCTGCCTTAATAAATATTATTCCTCAAATAATGATGTTGAGAAGTACCTTTCAGCCGTATCCGGAAGAACGGTTACAACAGTCTTGCCTTCACCTAACTTTTTTGCAAGTTTAATAGCAGCAGCAACATTGGTACCACTTGAGATTCCGCACATAAGGCCTTCTTCTCTGGCAAGCCTCTTAGCTGTATCTATAGCTTCTTCATCTGTAACAACATAGATGTCTGTATAGATATTCTGATTTAGGATATCAGGTATTATACCGTCACCTATACCCATCTGCATATGAGTACCTATGGTACCACCGGCGAGAATTGCAGCATTCTCAGGCTCAACAGCCCAAATCTCTATATCAGGATTCTGAGCTTTTAAAACTTCTCCAATTCCGGTAATAGTTCCTCCGGTTCCAATGCCTGAACAAAAGCCATGTATCGGGCCGGCAACCTGTTCCATAATCTCAAGAGCAGTATGATTCTTGTGAGCACGAACATTATTAGGATTTGAAAACTGCTGAGGAACAAAAACTCTTGGATCCTTTTCCTGCATCTTAAGGGCAAGCTTAACACATTCATCGATACACGCCCCAATATCTCCTGCATCATGAATAAGTCTAACCTCAGCACCATAATGCTTAACAAGCTTACGTCTTTCCTCGCTGACAGAATCCGGCATTATAATAATAGTTTTATATCCCTTTACAGCTCCAACAAGAGCAAGTCCAATACCCTGATTTCCACTGGTAGGTTCAACAATAATTGTATCTTCTTTGATAAGTCCCTCTTTTTCAGCTGCCTTGATCATATTAAATGCAGTTCTTGTTTTAATTGAACCACCGATATTGGTTCCTTCAAACTTAACAAGTATTTCTGCACTTCCCGGTTCAACTATTTTGTTAAGTCTTATCATCGGAGTATGTCCGATTGCCTCCAATACATTATTGTAAATCATATCTGCCTCCTTATTTAGTTCCAATTTTATGCTGTTGTCCGTAAATAAACAGGTACTGCTGTGCATAACCTGAATATTCTCCGAATTTATTTTTACAATAATCCTCAATCTCCTGCTTGGAAGTGTCTGTTCCGAAATACATTTCCTCACAAATTCTCTTCATCCAGACATCTACAGGAAACGCCTCTCTTCGCCCAAGGCCAAATAAAAGAACACAGTTTGCCACCTTTTCGCCAACGCCATGTATGGTCATAAGTTTATTCTTTGCCTCTTCTGTGCTCAGATCATCAAGAATATCTTCAGTGATTTCTCCATTATAGACCTTCTGAGCGGCATCCATGATATATGGAGCCCTGAAACCACATTTAGTTGCACGAATATCATCTTCCGATGCAGACACAAGCTGCTCCGGAGTTGGGAAAAATGAATCAAATTCCGAACTCACTCTGTCGATCATGGTTATATCAAACTTAGTACCGATTCCGGAGGAAAGATTCGTAACAACCTGCTTTATCTGAGGAATCTGTTTATTCTGAGAGACAATAAAGGATATCAGGCATTCAAAGAAATCCTGATTAAGTATCCTAATACCACTATACTCAGCAATTATAGGCTCAAGTCTGGGATCAGCCTTAATGATAGCCTTTTTTATTTCACTGTAGTCTCTATCCAGATCAAAATAAGGCTTCCATATGGTGTCAAACTCCCACTTTTCGGTATTAAAAAATGTAAGACGAACCCCATCCGCATCAGGCTCCTCTTTTATCCGGAGAATTCTATCCTTAGCAACAATCTCATATTCGAATTCCTCCGGATTAATCCCATTATCAGTCCTTTCAAAATGAAAGCACTGACCACATTCAAGTATATCAATAAGATGAAAATCTTTTACATTTTCAAGTATATAGTTTTTATTCATATAACTCCAAATCCGTTTATATCTTTAGTAATAATTTATGAAGGTTTGTATGAACTCTTTAAACCTACTACTCTGTTGAATACCATATGATTCTCTGTAGAATCTTTAATATCTACTACAAAATATCCGTTTCTAATAAACTGAACATGTTCTCCCGGTTTAAGATTACCACTGGCAGCCTCAAGTCTTGATTCAAGCACTTCAAGAGAATTAGGATTAAAGTTAAGAGTACCATCCTCGTTCAGCTTACCCTTTTCTTCATCGATAAGATTCTCATAAAGTCTAACTTCAGCCTTGACAGCATCTGCAGCATTAACCCAGTGAATTGTTCCTTTAACCTTGCGGCCTTCAAATCCACTTCCGGAACGTGTTTCAGGATCGTAAGTACAGTGTACAACTGTCACCTTACCGTTTTCATCCTTTTCAAAGGAAGTACACTTAACAAAGTAAGCCCCCTTAAGCCTTACTTCATTTCCAGGGAAAAGTCTGAAGTATTTACGTGGTGGTTCCTCCATAAAGTCATCTTCCTCGATGTAAAGTTCTCTGGAAAATGTAACTTTTCTTGAACCCATTTCCTCGCTATCCTGATTATTTTCTATCTCGAATTCCTCTGTCTGGCCTTCAGGATAATTATCAATAACAAGCTTGATAGGTCTGAGAACTCCCATATATCTTGGTGCCTTAGGCTTAAGATCTTCTCTTATACAATACTCAAGCATGGCATAATCTGAAGAACCCTGTGATTTAGATATTCCGGAAAGTTCCATAAAGGTCTTGATTGACTCAGGTGTGAAGCCTCTTCTTCTAAGGGCAGCAAGGGATACAAGTCTTGGATCATCCCATCCATCAACTACACCGTCTTCCACAAGCTTCTTTATATATCTTTTACCGGTAACAACATTTGTCAGATATAATTTTGAAAACTCGATCTGCTTTGGAGGATTAGGATATTCAAGTTCCTCCACAACCCAGTTATAAAGAGGTCTGTGGTCCTCAAACTCAAGAGTACAGAGAGAATGCGTAACTCCCTCTATCGCATCCTCAATAGGATGAGCAAAATCATACATAGGATAGATGAGCCACTTATCCCCTGTATTATGATGTGTCATTCTTGCAATTCTATAGATTACAGGATCACGCATATTGATATTAGGAGATGCCATATCTATCTTGGCACGAAGAACCTTTGAACCATCTTCAAACTTTCCATCCTTCATATCTTCAAAAAGCTGAAGATTTTCTTCGATAGTTCTGTCTCTATATGGACTATTCTTTCCAGGCTCTGTAAGTGTGCCTCTGTACTGCCTTATCTCATCAGCAGAAAGGTCATCAACGTAAGCCTTGCCCTTCTTTATAAGCTTTATAGCTGCTTCATACATCTGATCAAAATAATTAGAAGCAAAAAGAACCTCTCCTCTGAAATCTGCACCAAGCCACTTTACATCTTCAATTATAGAATCAACAAACTCTTCCTTTTCCTTTGTAGGGTTTGTATCATCAAATCTAAGGTTGAATTTGCCACCATACTCGCAGGCAATACCATAATTGAGAAGTATTGACTTTGCATGGCCAATATGAAGATATCCATTTGGCTCAGGAGGGAATCTGGTAATTATTTTTTCATATTTACCTTCCTCCAGATCCTTATCTATAATGTTTTCAATAAAATTCTTTGATACAGTCTGTTCAGACATCTCTATTCCTCCTCTTTATTCTGACCGGGAAGCACAACTTTGTTCTTGTTTTTCTTTGGTTCTTTTTTAGATTCTTTCTTTGGCTGGATTTCAACCCATTCAGAAGACTGTTCTTCTGCTTTAGCATTATCATTAGAAGCATCCTGTTCATTCACAACAGTTGTTTCTTCTGGCAAAACCTCATCCTTTTGTTTATTCTTATTTCTTCTTCCGCCTCGTCTCTTCTTCTTAGACTTGCTGATTTCTTTTTCCTTCTTGTCTTTCTTCTCAGGTTCCTTTTTATCAGAGTCTTTCTTCTCAGGTTCCTTCTTCTCAGGTTCCTTCTTCTCAGGTTCCTTCTTCACCGGCTCTTTCTGCTCAGCAGCTTCTGACTTCTTCAGAGACTCTTTCTGCTCAGCAGCCTCTGAATTCTTCGCCTGACGCTCTTCTTCCTGAGCAGTAACCTTCTTATGAACCTCTTTACGTGCTTCGTCTATATCTGAGTCCTTAATATTAACCTTATCCTTTTTCTCCTTCTCAACATATACATGATCGCCTTCAGGAGCATTTTCCGGATCAGCTACATCAAAGGCAGAATCAATTCCGTAAGGTTTCTCGTCCATAGCTTTTTCTATCTTTGAAGTTTTCTTATCTTCAGCCGGTGGAACATTTACACCGGCATTATTATCCTTAGCTTCTTCAATAAGGATCTCGCCTGTATCCTCATTTACAGCGTAGCTCTTATTTCTGCTGATCTTGGATTTGCCCTGTGAAAGTTCAGCTTCAGACTTATCATCTGCATCCCTTTTAGCTCGGCCTACGATATCCAGATCGTCATCTTCATCATAATCATCTTCATCACCATAAAGCTGATTCTGAAGACTTCCGTTACGAATCACAAGAATAATAACAACAACGCACATGATAATAAACATAACTACCATCATGTATAGTAATTTCTTTAAAGTCTCACGACTGAGCATTCCTTCCTCTTCAGGTGCGACTGTTTCTTCTTCCTCATCAGCAATCAGTGGAGTTGCATACTTAGGCTCACTTTTTTCCTTTTCCGTTTCAGATACATTTTCCTTTGACGCATCTGACACCGAAGCTGTTCCAACAATCGATTTAACAGCTTCATATCTTATGAAACTATTTTCATCAGTGTCATAATAATAGAAGCCCATATTTCCGGACTGATTTATTGCATAGACCAAAAGAAGTCCACTATCAGAGCCATCCTCATATGCCGTGAACTGCATCTCATCAAGGGTAAGACTGGTTTCTTTGAACCCTTCAGGGAGTTCAACATCAGAAGGTTTGTTGATTACAGAATAGATCACACCATCCAAGGAGTATTGAATATATGGTGAAAACTTACCTGATTTCTCATCATACATAAACCATTGCTGCTTCCACTCTTCATCCTGAAGACATACCAGTTTAATCTTATGATTAGGTGCCTGACAGGCAAATATATCAGTATCATTATAGGTTACATATGTAAGCTCATAACCCTCAGGCTGTGCTATATGATTATATTCATTGGCGATTGTATAAACCTTATCCCCAATTTTGATCTCGCCGTCCTGGGTCTCCACTGTCTCAGCACTATTAACCTGAATAGGTGCACTGGAATGTGCAATAGTAATCTGCTGTCCCGCACTGTTATATACCTCGGAACCACTTGTGGATATGGCAGCCTGGCCCTGTCCAACTGCAGTAAATCTATATGACATTGTTGTTGGACCTGTATTGGAAATAGTAATAGAACCAGTATCACCGGCTTCTGACTGATACTGAAGAATTCCGGTAGTATACTGAAGATTTATTGTGAAGTTGCCAAGATCTTCGCCATTAATTGTAACCAGTACGTTCACTGTGTCACCGACTTTTACTTCCATGGGATCAAAGCCAAGAATAACTGAAGCATCTTCGGCATGTGCATCGAACTTTGAAAAGCTCAAAAAAGCACCAAATATTAAGATAAAAGATGATATATAAAGAATTACTCTTTTTATATTCATTAATAATTCTCCTCGTATAATGTAAAATACCCCGGCGGTTCAACTGCCAGGGTAAAGCAGCTAATAACGGGAATCGAACCCGTGACCTCAACATTACCGATGTTGCGCTCTACCGACTGAGCTATATTAGCAAATATCACAATCAAATATGATACTTGATAGTGGTATCTCTGTCAAGACTTAAGTTTATTATGAATTCGAGTAAGTGCATTATCCACGGATTTCTCAGTTTTACCGAGTTTCTCTGCAATTTCCTTGCGGGAATCACCTGATATATAAAGGCGTGCAACCTTCTTTTCAACTGCGCTTAGTTTCATGTCCAGTTGTTCATACATTTGCTCGATCTGTTCTTGCCTGAGCACGATATTTTCCGGGTTGCTTGCATTTTCATCACAAATTATATTCTTAACATCACCGGAATCATCATCATTTTCATTATAAAATATTGAAACATATGAGTTAAGCGGTGTGTGCTTCATTCTATTTGCTGCTGTAATAGCCATATGAATTCGGTTTCTTATACATACAGTGGCAAATGTAATAAAAGACGCATCTGATTCTACTTTATAATTTCTTATGGCAGATACAAGTCCGATCATACCCTCTTGAGCAAGGTCCTCTGTCTCAGCACCGGCAAGATATAAAAATCTTGTTTCGCTTTTAACAAGGGGCATGTATTTAATTAGAAGGTATTCTTCGGCATCCTTATCACCGGACCTGATTAGATCTATGATAAGATCATCAGGAAGCTTATCATATTTAACCATTTAAATACTCCTCTGTCTAACAATCTCGTACGCCAGAATTCCTGCTGCAACAGAAGCATTAAGAGAATCTATCTCACCTTTCATAGGAATAGAAACGATATAGTCACATTTTTCTTTAACAAGTCTGGAAACACCAGAACCTTCATTACCGATTACAAGACCTATGGAACCGGTAAGGTTGCATTTGTACATAGGATCTCCGTCCATATCTGCACAGGCGAACCAAAGACCTCTTTGTTTTAACTCATCTATTGTTTTGGAAATATTAGTTACTTTTACAACCGGAGTAAAATTAATAGCACCGGCGGATGCTCTCACAACAGTAGCCGTAAGTCCACTGGCATGATGCTTTGGTATGATAACACCGTGAGCACCGCACACATTTGCGGTACGTATAATCGCGCCAAGATTGTGAGGATCCTCAATCTCATCAAGAATTATTATAAACGGTGGTTCATTTCTTTTCTTTGCAAGAGCAAATATATCATCAATATCAGAATACTCGTAGGAAGCTGTCTGGGCAATTATCCCCTGATGATGTCCTGTTTCAGACATAGCATCAAGTCTCTGCTTCTTCACAAAGGAGATAGATGTACCACTTCCTTTGAGCTTGGATATTATGCTGGAAATAGAACCATCTCTGAGACCATCCTGAATAAATACTTTATCAATAGTTCTTCCAGCTTTAATGGCTTCGAGAACAGAATTTCTGCCTTCTATTCTGTCATTTGATTCATTCTCATTATTTGATTTATTGTCATCTTTGTTAATATCAGAAGGATTTTTAGAAGAAGCACGGAGCTCTACCAAATCATTTCCAAATATTTCGTATGCCATTTTATTTACCACCTTAACACAATAATACTACCTAGTGTTTTTCAATAGATAAAGTAATTAATTCCTGCATTCTTTCAGACTGACCGGACAGATATAAATATCCAATCACAGCCTCAAATCCTGTTGCTTTTAAATAATTCTGAAGACTGGCATTCTTAGCTTTCGTATGAGGCGAAGAATTACGTGCCCTTTTATATACTGAAAGCTCATCTTCAGTCAGTTGGTCCAGTATGGATTCTATAAATTCAGACTGTGAATTAGCTGAAACAATCATAGAAACCTTTTTATGATATTTTTCAGGCTGCATATTAGACTCTAATACAAAATGTGTTTTAACCTCAAGGTCATAAACACTGTCACCAATATACGCCAGTGCCAAAGGTGAATATCTCGAAGAAACCTCATGAGGAGTGAGATGACCACCCTGAATATCATTTTTCATATGCTTTACGCTTTCTTCCATTTAACACCTTCTCTGGTGTCTTCCAGAATGATTCCTTCGCTGAGAAGCATATCTCTTATCTCATCAGCTCTGGCAAAATTCTTTTCTTTTTTAGCTGCAGTTCTTTCTGCAATAAGCTCTTCAATCCTATTAACTTCACTGTCATCAATCTCTACAGCCTTACGCTCAAGATGAATTCCAAGAACATTATCGGAAAGATCAAATAATGTATCATATAATGCAGATGCAAATGCACTTGAAGACTCAGTATCAGTATTTGCATTTGTAAATCTGATATACTCAAATATAGTAGAGATTGCATCAGCTGTATTCAGGTCATCATCCATTACAGAATCAAACTTCTCAACAAACTTAGGAATTTCCTCTTCTATAATCTTCTTTTCCGCATCACTTAATTCTTTTTTATTATCCTTATCTATGATTCCTCTAAGCTTTTCTGCACCATTAAGGATTCTATCCAGCCCCTTGGATGAGTCATCTATAAGCTCCTCTGAAAAATTCAGTGGAGTTCTGTACTGAGCAGAAAGCATAAAGAATCTAATAACCTGTGGATCATATTTCTCACATATATCTCTAACAGTGAAGAAGTTACCAAGAGACTTAGCCATCTTCTCACCATTGATCTTGAGAAATGCATTATGCATCCAGTATCTGGAGAATTCTTTTCCACTGGCAGCTTCACTCTGAGCAATCTCGTTTTCATGATGTGGGAAGATAAGATCCTCACCACCTGCATGGATATCCAGAGTATCGCCTATATATTTCTTAGACATGCATGAGCATTCAAGATGCCATCCAGGACGGCCCTCTCCCCACGGAGATACCCAGAAAGGTTCGCCTTCCTTCTTTGGCTTCCAAAGTACGAAATCAAGTGAATCTTCCTTTTCATCCTCACCGGAAACCTTAAGAGCATGAGCCTCAGCTCTATGTCCTGACTCAAGGTCATCAATATTCTTATGAGAAAGCTTTCCATATTGATCAAAGCTTCTTACTTTAAAGTAAACTGTTCCATTCTTTTCATAAGCATGACCATTCTCAATAAGAGTATTAACCATGTCAATCATCTCAGGTATTTCTTTAGTAGCCTGTGGATGTGTAGTGGCCGGTCTTACATTTAACGCCTCCATATCCTTTTTACATTCAGCAATATACTTCTCGGATACTTCGCTGGCAGGAATTCCTTCCTGAATCGAACGATTGATAATCTTATCATCGATATCTGTGAAGTTGGAAATATAGTTCACTTCATACCCTTTATGTTCAAGATATCTGCGAAGAGTATCAAAGACAATCATAGGCCTCGCATTACCAATATGAATAAAATCATAGACTGTCGGACCGCATACATAAATCCCGACTTTGCCGGGATTAAGTGGTTTAAACTCTTCTTTTGTTCTGGTTAATGTGTTGTAAATTCTCATAATAAACCTCGAATAATATAATAATCGGAATGACAGGACTTGAACCTGCGGCCTCCACATCCCTAATGTGGCGCTCTACCAAACTGAGCCACATCCCGAAAACATAAAATATGTCACATGCTATTCTATACAAAACCATCACTAATATCAAGGTTTTTTTTCAAAACAAAAGCACATTTTCAGCTTATTATATAACCTACAATGTGCTCTTACTTGCAGCTATGATACAGAATTGTAATTATTGAATTGGAATCATACTGCTGACCGGGTTTAATGTCGTCTTTTCCATCTATAGTAACCGAGTCAACAAGAAACTCATATTTAAATGCATCTCTCAGTTTAAGGTCCATCATAGGAATCGCTTCAATGTTTGAAAAACCTAGGCGTTGAAGTTCTGTCGTATATAAGTTGTACTTTTTTGATTTATATGCACAAACAGACTGAGTAAGAGTTATTTTGCGTCCGGTCTTCCCCTGTAACATCACATCTTCTTTATCACTTTTATTATTAGCGATGATAAAATAAAAGATACATCCATAAAGGAATATTAATATGGCAACCCCCAGATATATCTCTCTGCCTGTGGCATATTCAAGATAAAAGCAATATCCACACAGGATCAGCATTCCCACAATAAATAAGATTCGAATTATACTTTTAGTCTTGGTAGCCTGCTTCTGAATATTCATTTTATGGCTATCAAGTTCATAATTATAAGCCTCTCTGTCTATTTCCTCCTTATCCTTGATCAGATATTCCGTATCTTTTGAATAATTCTTAAGGAAGAATATTATCTCGGAAGCATTCTGAAATCTGTTAACCGGATCAAGTTCAGTTGCTTTTGATATAAATGCATTCAGCTTATCAGACTCAGTATTGGTAATCTTCATTATCTCTTTAATAGTCATACCCAGCCCATAGATATCAGACCTTACATCAGATTCTCTAAGTCCAAACTGCTCAGGTGCGGCATAATCCGGAGTTCCCATGGCTATTGTATCTTTCGAGGAATTACCGGAAAATATTCTCGATATATTAAAATCAATAAGCTTTACTTCACCTTCATCGGTAATGATTATATTCTTTGGCTTAATATCCCTGTTAATTATAGGCGGTACATTATTATGAAGATTTTTCAGTATCTTGCATATTGAAACGATTACATTTTCAATCATCCAATCTGCATTACCGGAATAATCTGCATTTGAAAAGAATATATCCAGAGTTGTACCCTGAATATATTCTTCTATAACATAAATATACTTTTCGTTCTCATACATTTCATATATCTTAGGAATTCCGTCAAAATCAGATTCCTTCAGAATGTCATAAATATCCCTGTCATAAGCCTTGATCATCTTAACAACATACTGCTTACCGTCAATCTTACCACGGACAAGCATTACCTCATTATCCTTATCAAGGTATTCTACGAGATCATATGTATTTCTGATATATGAATTAATGTCCATTTATCATACTTCCTTTAAAACTGCCTCGCCCTTATAACTAAGGAGATTATTGGTTTCCAAAACAGAATGCCCTCTGCTTATTGCATATATTATTATACTATCTCTTTTGTTTTTTGAATATAGAGAATTGTTCCCTGTAAGAACCAGACACTTTTCAAGTTCTTCAACCGTACACCCTGCTGCAATACAAAGACTTATAAGATTATCTCTTGTCGCCCGCTTTGTTCCTGAAAGAATCTTATAACCAAAGGATCTTTCTATCTGAGCTTCATTTATAACTTCGCTCTTTTCCTTTTTATTCTTTTTCAGGATCATCTCGAAATACTCCGGAAAGGTTTTCTCTTCGATGGTATCAATCCTGTGCAGATACTCATCCAGAGATCTTTCATCAGAAACATTTTCAAGAAGCTCAGATAGAAAGATCCTTTGGTTATAAGATTCTTTCAGGAACAAAGCGGGCGACAAGAGATAATCTTATAAGTCTTTGTATTGC
>JAILMQ010000009.1 GCA_024692605.1 Eubacterium sp. | reverse complement strand
CTTCTGAGCAAGATACATACCAAATCCGAACTCAGCGTTATCCTCAAAGAGTGAGTTATCCCAAGCTGGTCCCTTACCTTCCTTATTTACTGTATAAGGTGTTGAAGGTGAAGAGTTACCCCAGATTGATGAACATCCTGTAGCATTTGAGATGTACATTCTGTCACCGAAGAGCTGAGTAATAAGCTTAGCGTAAGGTGTCTCACCACAACCTGCACAAGCGCCTGAGAACTCAAGGAGTGGCTGCTTGAACTGTGATCCCTTAACTGTAGCAGCACCAAACTTGTTGATTACTTCTTCCTTATCAGGAACTGAGATAGCGTAATCGAAGAGGTTCTGCTGAGCCTTAAGAGCATCATCAAGTGGCTTCATCTCGATAGACTTTGTAGGACATACATTTGTACATGATCCGCATCCAAGACAGTCCATAGTAGATACAGCAACGCTGAACTTGTAACCGTCGATTGGCTGTGGCTTAAAGTCTACTGCCTGGAATCCTTCCGGAGCTGCAGCAACTTCTGCATCTGTAAGAGCAACTGTTCTGATAGCAGCATGAGGACATACATATGAACAAAGTCCACAACCTACACACTTATCAGGTGTCCAAACAGGAACTGAAACGGAAACACCTCTCTTCTCGTAAGCTGCTGTACCTGAAGGTGTATAACCATTCATGTATCTTGCAACTACAGAAACAGGAATTGTATTTCCTTCCTGAGCTGAAACCTTGATCTGAACGTCGTTTACGAAATCCTGCTGTTCCTTTGTACCTGTTGTAGCTGCAGGATAATCAAGACCCTCATCTACACCATTTGTCCAATCTGCAGGAACATCAACCTTTACAAAGCCCTTAGCACCAAGGTCGATAGCATTCCAGTTCATCTGAACGATATCATCACCCTTCATACCATATGACTTCTTAGCAGCAGCCTTCATGTGCTCAATTGCCTCTGCCTCAGGAATGATTCCTGTAAGAGTGAAGAATGCTGACTGAAGGATTGTATTAATTCTTGTAGGTCCCATACCTGACTCGATACCAAGCTTAACACCATCGATTGTGTAGAAGTTGATATTGTGATCAGCTATGTATTTCTTAACCTGTCCAGGAAGGTGCTTATCAAGCTCTTCTCCTGACCATGGGCAGTTAAGAAGGAATGTACCACCATCAACAAGCTCTTCAACCATCTTATACTTTCTTACGTAAGCTGCGTTGTGGCAAGCTACGAAGTTAGCCTTATGGATGAGGTATGTTGACTTGATTGGCTTATCACCAAATCTAAGGTGTGACATTGTTATACCACCAGACTTCTTTGAATCATAATCGAAGTAAGCCTGAACATACTTATCTGTGTTATCACCGATAATCTTGATGGAGTTCTTGTTAGCACCAACAGTACCGTCAGCACCAAGTCCCCAGAACTTACAACAAACTGTTCCTTCCGGAGTTGTAACAAGAGCCTCACCTGAATCAAGTGAAAGGTTTGTAACATCATCAAAGATTGAAAGAGTGAACTCTTCTTTCTCTGTGTTGTTGAATGCAGCAACGATTTCTGAAGGAGTTGTATCCTTAGAACCAAGTCCGTAACGGCCTCTTGTAATAGGTGTATCCTTGAACTCTGTTCCACGTACAGCTGCCATAACATCAAGAGCAAGTGGCTCAGCGATTGAACCAGGCTCCTTTGTTCTATCAAGAACGATGAGCTGCTTAGCTGTCTTAGGAATAGCTGCGATGAATTTATCATTAACGAAAGGTCTGTAAAGACGAACCTTTACAACACCGACCTTCTCGCCCTTAGCCATTAAGTAATCGATTGTCTCTTCGATTGTGTCACATACAGAACCCATAGCAACGATAACCTTCTCTGCATCAGGTGCTCCATAGTAATTGAAGAGTTTGTAATCTGTACCGATCTTAGCATTGATCTTATCCATGTACTTCTCAACGATAGCAGGCATATCATTATAAGCAGGATTGCATGCTTCTCTTGTCTGGAAGAATACGTCAGGGTTCTGAGCAGATCCCATCTCGCATGGATGATTAGGATTAAGAGCATTTGCTCTGAAATCTTCAAGTGCATCATATGGGAAGATATCCTCGAAGTCTTCGTTTGACCAGCAGTCGATCTTCTGAATCTCGTGTGATGTACGGAAACCATCGAAGAAGTTAATGAAAGGAAGCTTTCCTTCAAGAGCTGCCATATAAGCAACAGGTGTCAGGTCCATAACTTCCTGAACAGATGACTCACAAAGCATTGCACAACCTGTCTGACGACAAGCGTAAACATCTGAGTGATCACCAAAGATATTAAGTGCGTGAGAAGCTACACAACGAGCGGAAACATTGAATACGCCCGGAAGTCTCTCACCAGCTACCTTGTAAAGGTTAGGGATCATAAGAAGAAGTCCCTGTGATGCTGTGTAAGTTGATGTCATAGCTCCTGCAACAAGTGAACCGTGTACAGTACCGGCAGCACCTGCTTCAGATTCCATCTCTAAGATTTTAACTGTGTTGCCGAAGATGTTCTTTCTTCCGGCAGTTGCCCATTCATCAGTATGTTCAGCCATTGGTGATGATGGTGTGATTGGATAGATAGCTGCACAATCAGTAAAGATATACGAAGCGTGAGCAGCAGCCTCATTACCATCCATGGTCTTTTTGAATCTTGCCATTGTTGATTCCTCCTGGATTAATATTCTTTTGAAGATTCCTGACCTAGGGAATCTCCTGTGCGACCTCTTCCAAATAAAGAAAGGGCGCAACGTGCTATTCAAGATAATAACACAATTTGCACCCCTTGTGAACAATGAAAAGGCCACATTATTTTTAATCTTTATAAAGTATATTTAATAATGATTAGTCCTGTTTAACCATCGTATTTCCCACATCAGACTTTGAAAAGAAATTCTTCAGTTCTATTATAGGAATAGGTTTTGAATATTTATAGCCTTGCAGGTAAGATGCAGACATATTGATACAACGTTTCTCATCGTCTTCATCTTCAACACCTTCATAAAGAACCGAATAGTCAAGCTCTGTAAACATGTTGGCCATATTTCCAACCATCTTTGCTGATCTTTCGTTAGCATCACTGGCTATAACCAGAGATCTGTCAAACTTTATGATATCAAACGGAAGGTCCATGATTCTTTCCATATTGGAGTATCCTGTACCAAAGTCATCCAGATAAAGCTTGATTCCCATTTCTTTGATCTCGTCAATCTTCTTCTTCATTATGTTGAAATCATCCTCTGACTGGGACTCAGTTATTTCAATAGCAACCTTTTCATCAGGTATGTTACTATCACGGATTATCCTGGTCACATCACCGGTAAATCCCTCATCCTTAAGCTCCAGAACAGATACATTTATGGAAATACGATTAACCTCGTACCCTTCTTTCACAAGGTATCTGATCTCATCACAGGTTTTCTGAAGAATGATCTGTGTAAGAACATGAATATACCCATATTCCTCAGCCAGGGGAATAAACTGGTCCGGATATACAAGACCTACTTCCGGCAGCTTCAGTCTCATAAGAGCCTCCGCTGTATCATATTTCTTCGTCTTGATATTAAATACCGGCTGACAATATGCCAGTACTCTTGAATCTCTCAGATCCCGTCTTCTATAAATATCTGCCAGTTCAGATAAAATGTATTCATACCTGTTAAACTCTTCCACATCTGAGTATTCAATCATACGAACACTGTTCATCTTCATATTACGATGGACATTATTGATAAAACTTATATATTCGTTCTTCCTGCTGATTTCATCAATTGTTTCACCTATTACAATCTTATAATCCTTCCGAAATCTTGCATATTGTTCATCAAAAGCATTAAGAATCTTATTTACCCGATTTTCGTAATCAGGATTACTACTCTTCTTTGCCATCAGGATTACATGTCCGTTATTAATCTGGAAAAGCAATGCACCTTTAAAAAATTCACTGGCAAACTTCCTGATTATATCCCGCATTTCCTTCGGGATACTTATGCCCTCACCATCAAAATCAGGCATATACAAGCTCATGAAAATCATGGTTTCTTTTCTTTCATAATTGTATCTGACAATATCTTCTAAAGCCTTGGAGTCAATGGCTCCAAGTTCGATATTGTAAGGGTTTGAATGAATAAGATACAACATTCCAAGAGTTGGGAACAGGAAGGTTGCGGCTGTAAAAGAGGACTGGTCAAATCTTCCCTGAATGAAAAGAACTATAAAGGCTACTGCAACAGTTCCATAGAAGCCCATCATAACTCTCTTATAAAGTCTGTGTCTGAATACAAGCATCGTAACAACACTTATTGCTACGAGAGCTGTATAACCATACAAAAATGTATTCACAGAAGAAACCACATTACCGGACTTGTCAAGTCTGAATCCCTTTCCATTAATCGTGGTAATGATTTCTATGGCTAAAACAATTAAAAATGTAACTACGGACACCATCATAATAGGTATCTTTTTCTCTAGCTCCAGATGTTGCAATTCAACTACATAAAAAACATATAAGAGAAGAATTAAAAACAGGAAAAAGTGATAGAGAATTCTGAATATATAAACAGCGGTATAATTGCCATTGGTTATATGAGCATAAATATTATGGTAAAGAACCTCACTAAGAGACGCAAAAACAAGGCATCCTACGATGCATAAAAATATCTTGAAATTGTTAGTCTTTGTTACATAGGATGTTAAAACCAGTATCAAAAATACAACACATATTGATACGACAATAATATCCCCAACAGGACTATAGTTGTCAAAATATAACTGCCCCATTTATATACCTCTTAAATAAGAATCCGCCCCACGAATACTCTTTTTGATGTTATTTCTACAACATCGCATAACTCTCATAAAAATACTATATCTAATTTTACCACATTATAGGCATTATTAACCACCCTTTATATATTTACTTTTTATATTTGTTACAGTTCACTGCCTAGCCAAATCACCTATCTCATAACCATATTTTTTATCTGCTAACCCTCAAAAAAGCCAGTAAAATAGCGCATTTTCGCTATTTTTTTGTTGCATTATATATGGTTATGTGTTATAATAAACACATAACCATATGGGAGGTGTTGCAAATGGCTATCATCAAGCAATTCGACAAAAGATCAGGTATCACCTATGTTT
>JAILMQ010000228.1 GCA_024692605.1 Eubacterium sp. | reverse complement strand
AGGAGGTTAGGCATGAGAACATATTTAGTTACCGGTGGTGCCGGTTTTATTGGCTCTAATTACATTCACTATATGTTTGATAAGTATGGTGATGATATCAGAATTATTAATGTCGACAAGCTTACTTATGCAGGTAATCTTGAAAATCTTAAGGATATTGAGAATAGAGATAATTATACTTTTATAAAAGCAGACATTTGTGATAAGGATGCAATTGCAAAAATATTCAGTGAGAATGATATCGACAGGGTGGTACATTTTGCTGCTGAATCTCATGTGGACAGATCTATTAAAGAGCCTGAGGTTTTTGTTCAGACTAATGTTCTCGGTACTGCAGTTATGCTTAATTCGGCAAAGGCTGCCTGGGAAAATGAGGATGGTTCTTTTAAGGAGGACAAACGTTTTCTTCATGTTTCCACAGATGAGGTTTATGGTTCTCTTCCTGATGACCCTGATGCATACTTTTACGAGACTACACCAATAGATCCACACAGTCCTTATTCAGCTAGTAAGGCTTCTTCGGATCTTCTGGTTAAAGCTTATGTTGATACATATCATTTCCCTGCAATCATTACCAACTGTTCAAATAATTACGGACCTTATCAGTTTCCGGAGAAGCTGATACCGCTTATTATCAATAACTGTCTTGCAGGTAAAAATCTTCCTGTTTACGGTGATGGAAAGAATGTCCGTGACTGGCTTTATGTTATGGATCATGCAAAGGGAATAGACATGGCTACTGAGACAGGACGTTTCGGAGAAAGATATAATATCGGTGGTCATAATGAAAAGCAGAACATTGAGATCATCAATATCATCATAGAGACTCTTCAGGAGCTTCTTCCTGATTCTGATCCGAGAAAGGCAAATGTGACTAAGGACCTTATTACATATGTTACAGACCGTAAGGGCCATGATCGTCGTTATGCTATAGCACCGGATAAGATTAAAAAGGAAATCGGATGGTATCCTGAAACAATGTTTAAGGAAGGTATCCGTCTCACAATTAAGTGGTATCTGGAAAATGAAGACTGGATGAATAATGTTACCAGTGGTGATTATCAAAAGTACTATGATGGAATGTACAGTAATAGATAATTAAACTATCCTAGATAATGATTATAAAAACAAGGCGAAAACAATGATTAAACTTACAATAGTGATGCCTTGCTATAATGAGGGCACAAGAATATATAGAAATATAATAGAAACGATTACCCAGGTTGAGAAGTTCTGTGAATCATTCAGAGTTATTGCGGTTAATGATGGAAGCACGGATGAAACAGAATCTGAGATCAGGAGGGCTGCTCAGGCTGATAAGAGAGTTGGAGTTATTTCCTATCCTGAAAACAAAGGAAAGGGCTATGCGGTAAGAAGAGGAATGCTTGCAGCAAAGTCTGAATACGTGGCATTTCTGGATGCGGATCTGGAGATTCCTCCGTATCTCCTTAAGGGATTTTTAGAAAAAGCGGATGGAATTAAGGGTGATGAGAATCCGGCGGATGAATCTGCGTATGATATAGTAATTGGTTCTAAGATGCATCCTGATTCACAGGTTGAATATCCTTTTTTGAGAAAAGTATTCAGTATGGGTTACTATATCTTCATGAAGGTACTTTTCAGTCTTAAGGTTAAGGATACACAGACAGGAATCAAACTCTTCAGATTAGCTGCTATTCAACCTATTCTCAGAAATATGAAGACCACGGGATTTTCCTTTGATATAGAAATGCTTGCTATAGCTTCAAAGCTTGGACTTGACATCTGTGAGATGCCGGTGGTGGTTAACTTCTCGAGAAACAAGGGTGACAAATCCAAGATCAGTATGAAGAGTATATATGATATGGTCAGAGATTCACTTAGAATTAAGGTATATGTTTCAAAGTTGAAGTTTTAAATATAAAAAAGGAGAAACAAAATGAGCGAAGAAGTATTTAACGCTGGAAATGCTGATGTTGAGAATATAAAGACAACTGTTTCCGAAGGATATGGTGAGGCTCAGGAAGCAGAAGCAAAGCCCCAGGAAAATTCTGGTATGCCATCACTTGAATCTCTCAATGTGGATGAGGATGGTATTACAGAATATGTTACACCGGATATGCTTATTGGTGATATCATAACCTGGTATCCGGATGCATCACTTGTTCTTATGAAATGCGGAATGCATTGTATATCATGTGGCGTTTCACAGTTTGAAACACTGGATCAGGCATGTGCGGTCCATGGCCTTTATACAGATGATGTTGCTAAGGTGGTTAATGATTACCTGACAATGACTCTGGGCGGAAAGGCTGAACGTCTTGCCAATGAGGCAGAGAATAAGGAACAGTAAAACTATATGTGATAATGTCAATGAATTTTGACAGTATATATACATAAATGGTATACTTGTGTAGTTATGATTTTTATTTAGTCATGACATTTATAAGGATATTTCTTACTTTGAAAGGAATAAGTAACAATGTACAAAAAAGTTTCGACTAAACTGCAGTTTGTTGATAATGAAAATGAGGTATTAAACTTCTGGAACGAGGAAAAGATCTTCGAGAAGAGTATAGATGAGAAGAAGAATCTTCCAACCTATACATTTTACGATGGTCCTCCAACAGCAAACGGAAAACCTCATATAGGACATGTTCTTACCCGTGTTATCAAGGATATGATTCCAAGATATCAGACTATGAAGGGGCATAAGATCATAAGAAAGGCCGGATGGGATACTCACGGTCTTCCTGTTGAGCTTGAAGTTGAGAAAGAAATCGGAATAGATGGAAAAGAGCAGATAGAGGAATATGGTATCGAGCCATTCATTGGCAAATGTAAAGAATCCGTATGGAAGTACAAAGGAATGTGGGAGCAGTTCTCCGGCAAAGTTGGCTTCTGGGCAGATATGGATGATCCATATGTAACCTATCACAATGATTATATTGAGTCTGAGTGGTGGGCTCTTAAGAAGATCTGGGATATG
>JAILMQ010000257.1 GCA_024692605.1 Eubacterium sp. | reverse complement strand
AAGTTTCAACGAAAAAGCCCGGAAGTCATACCCCACTTGACTTCCGGACTTTTGGAGGAAAAATTATGATAAAACACTAAAATTCTCTATAAATCAAACCTTCTCCGTTCAACTAGGTACATTTTAACATACAATTATATATTTTTCAACAAAAAATATACAAATTTAACAACAAAATGTCATTTTTTTATTTAAGGTGTCGAAAAAAGCATCTATTTACTTCATCTCACATAGACTCTGATATTGTTGTTACCGGAATTCTCAACCTTCAGATCCTTTATTCCATATATGAACTTAGATAATGTAGCATATCCAAATTCTTTAACATTGAACTGAGGATATTCATCATGAATCAGCTGGCCAAGACGTCCAAGCTCGATTCCCTTTGTTCCGGCTTCCGCAACAGTATCAATCGCGAATTTCTTAACCTTCTTCTTCATATCCTTATCAGTATGAAGAGCAACGAACACAGTGCTGTCCTTTTTCTTAACATCAAAGGCTGCTGTTTCGTCGATAAATGTGGAAAGAGAACTGTATCCATAATTACGGACATCAAAGTCAGAATATTTTTTCTGAAGACGACTTCCGATTTCTCCAAGTCCTGTCTCTCTTCCACGGTTGTCATTTTCTGTAATGATTTCAATAATATCGTTCTCGATAGTTTTCTGAGGGATTACATTTTCCGCCTTCTTCTTTATCTGAGCCTTAGAGCCGGCCTTTGAAGAAGCCTCATCCACACTCTGATCCAGAAGAAGTTCAAGATCCGTAAATACAGTACATGCAGCTCTGAAGGAACGTGGTGTCTTATTCTCACCCATTCCTATTACATGCATTCCTGACTCACGAAGTCTGCTGGCAAGTCTTGTGAAATCACCGTCACTGGAAACTATGCAGAAACCATCCACACTTTCTGTATAAAGAATATCCATGGCGTCAATAATCAGCGTTGAATCAGTTGCATTCTTTCCCACGGTATTTCTAAACTGCTGGATAGGAGTTATGGAATTCTCCATCAGTTCCTTCTTCCACTTATTTGCCTGAGTGGAGGTCCAGTCACCATAAATTCTCTTGTAAGTAACCACACCATATTTAGTCATCTCATCCAGAATATTGGAAATGTATTTCGAAGATATATTATCCGAGTCAATAAGTACTGCATACCTTTTATCTTCCATGATGTTTCAAGTCCTCCTAAACAAAATCATTCATCGTCATCATCTGTTGCTTCCATAAGTGGAATATCCTGTAATCTTGCAAGCTTTTCCTTATGCTTATCTCTCAAGGATATATATTCATCAGAATGCATTATCTTATTGACTTCTTCCTCACCATTTTTTGACTGAATTCTGGAACCGATATTCTTATACTGCCTGTATACATCCAGGGTTGTCTCATCCAGAGATTTATGCATCTGATATCTTCGCATCTCTTCATTATCACCACAGAGAATGCTTCTGACTGCAGATTTATAAACCGCCTTTGCAGCCTGTTCTTCCGTAAGCATATATTTATCCTTCAGTTCCTGTTTAACTATTCTTAAGTAATCCTCAATATATTCCGGTGTCGCTCCCATGTCTCTATCCTCTATTGCTCAATTCCATTAAAATTATATTACTCAAAATCAAACTTATAATCCAGTCCCAGTTTATCTCTTACTTCCAGAATATCCTTCTGGACAGCTTCTCCCACCGGAACACCCTTGTCCTTTCTGAAAAGCCATGCATCATATTCCTTTTCTCCTGCAGTATATATTCTGCTTTCACCCGGAGCTTTTTTAGAAGCTCTAAGTTCTCTGCAGATATCACCTGCTATTTTCTTGAATTCTTCCCGTCCCATAAATGCATCCGGATCTACAACAAAGAAAAAGTGTCCCAGATGATACATCTGTGGTTTACCCTCTTCATTCACACCGGTAAGAGCCTTCATAAACTCACCACCTGCCAATGCAGCTGAAAGAATCTCAACTACAGTTGCATATCCGTAGCCCTTATAGCCGGCAAGCTCATCACCGATTCCACCAAGAGGCGCAAGTGCTGCGGTTCCGGAAACAAGATCCTTCAGAATCTGCTCACTATCCGTCAGTGCTTCTCCATTTTCAGAAATAACCGTTCCCGCAGGTGTAGGTTTCCCCTCACGGGCATAATATTCAATCCTTCCGCGCTGAACTATTGATGTAGCACAATCAAGGCAGAAGGGAAATTCCTCATCTGTAGGAAGGGAAAATGTAAGTGGATTCGTACCCAGCATATTTTCAACACCAAAGGTAGGTGCTATGGATGGTCTTGCATTGGTACCTGTTATTCCAACCATACCTTCTTTACTTGCCATAGAGGTCCAGTAACCTGCAATTCCATAATGAGTAGAATTCCTTATGGCACCGCCTGCCATTCCGTAAGTCTTCGCCTTCTCAATAAGCTTTTCCATCATCCTGTAGCTGGCAACCATGCCCATTCCATCATGAGCATCCATAACCACAGTGGTTGGAGTCTCCTTAAGAATTTCAATATTTGTAACCGGAAGCAAGGTTCCTTTTACGATTCTATCAATATAAATAGGTTTAAATCTGTTACATCCATGACTTTCAATACCTCGTCTGTCTGACTCAAGCAGAACATCAGCACAGATTTTGGCATCCTCTTCAGGCACCCCGTAACCCTTGAAGGCATCAATCATAAAGCTATTCATTACATCCCATGGAACAAATGGTCTTGTTTCCTGCATAACAAATCTCCCTCTATTTTATTTAAAATATATTGCAATTATTCTGCTGCTTTACTTCCCTCCAGGAACTTATAGCAGAAAGCTGCAAGAGCTGCACCAATTAATGGACCTACAATAAATACCCAGATTACAGATATCGGATCACCATTTCCCTGAATTGCACAAACGATAGCAGGGCCAAGACTTCTTGCAGGGTTAACGCTGGTTCCTGTAAGTCCGATTCCGATAATGTGAATACCAACAAGTGTAAGACCTATGATAAGTCCGCCAAAGGAGCCATGTGACTGATTCTTTGAAGTAACGCCGAGAATAAGAATAACAAAGAGAAATGTAAGAATTATCTCTACTATCAAGCCTGCTCCGGCACTATTATTTACGCCACCCAGTCCGTTTGAACCAAGAGCGTCCGTCTGATCAGCTACATTTCCCATTGAGAAAATCCCTGAAAGAGCAGCGGAACCAACAAGTGCACCAATAATTTGTGCAATAACATATCCACAGAAGTCTGCAACTGTCATTCCACCACTAAGAAGAACCCCAAGTGAAACAGCAGGATTAACATGACCGCCGGAAATATTTCCAACGCCATAAGCCATCATAACTATAGCAAGTCCAAAAGCAAATGCAGTAAGAATATAACCACAACCCTTTTCAGAATCACATCCAACAAGCATTGCTGTACCACATCCTACAAAAACAAGTGTAAATGTGCCAATAAACTCTGCAAGATACTTCTTCATACTTTCCATAAAATAATACCTCCTTCACAAGATATAAATACTTTTCTACACTACTAATTAAACCACATTACCCCGATATAAACAACATAAAAATAACCCACAGGGGTCAGACCCCGGTGGGTTATTTTATCCTTGCTTTGCATCCTGATTTTTTTAATAGTTTCTTATATAATTTTCTCTTGGTCTTCGGCACTTTAATAATACAGGATTTTTTTACACCCTTAAAAGCATTCTTATTAACCTTTTTCAGCTTCTTTGATTTAATAACAAACTTCTTTAGTTTTTTATCATTTTTAAAAGCATTTTTTCCTATGGTTTTTAATACTTTTGAATTACAATTTACCTGTTTTAATTTCTTACATCCTGCAAATGCTTCCCAATTTATAGTTTTTATATTTTTACCAATATCGACTCTTTTTATCTTTTTATTATTCTTAAATGCTTTTCTTCCTATTGATACTACCTTATATCTAACATTGTTAATTCTAACTACTGAAGCAATTTTAACGGTTTTAATAGATTTCTTTTTCAGTCCGATTACAGAAACCTCCCCTATCTTGCTACTTGTCCCCTGCTTAACTACTTTGTAAATATATATCCCATCAGTAATATTTTTACCTTCTACAGCTCCTTTTGCAGTATCTTTTATAATAAATGTAAATGTCTTACTACCCGTGAAGAATTCATTACCGTCCTTTGCTTTAACTGTCACCTTTCCCGTACCCGGTTTAATATTATCAGAGTATACAATCTCATAATCAATTCCTGGTCTAAGACCTCTTACATATACCTGAGGTGTTTTAGCTTTTCCGTCATATTCATATTCATCTTTTTCTATAGACATCTCAATATTGCTGATATCTATAGGTTTTCTTTTAAATATCAATGCTTTATCACTTATATTTACTTTGAAGCCATCCTCATATGAAAAACATATACCCTCTTTTGTATATTTACTGTTTTCAATAGATTTAATAATCTTATCATCGGCTGCCATAATAATCGTTCCTGCTTTAATATCAACAGTACTGTCTCCTCTTATTAAAGCATTTCCATTGATGTATTCAACATCACCGGAAGTATTATTTTTATATAATGCTATTAGATCAGCATCATCAATGGTTACTTTATCACCGCTTAAAACCGGGTAATATATTATAGCCTTAGAACTATGATATACATCATCACTATCAACATAGCTATCCAAAACCCTGGGGGTTAATTTTGCAGTAATTGTTCCGGATTTAAAATCTATTGTTTCATATGCATGTATATATTCGCCTTTTTCATAATTACCATTTCCCACACGATCATCTTCTAAATTTAAATTAATCGTCGGTCCATCAATCACAATATCTGAAGCAGAAATTGCATTTCCATAGCCTGCTTTTGTTATATCTAAAGTACCATCACCAACTATAGTTAATGAAAAAAATACATTTGTAGACAGAACACTACCCCATCCATCTTTATTTGTATATGTCAGATTATTTTTACCCTTTAACTCCACTGTTATATCTGTAGTGCCTTCAGTATCTTTTGTATCTTTATAGCATGCGCCATAACTATATGGCTTACTAACAATTATTTCGTAAGGGCCATCCACTCCATCTAATATCAGCTTTTTATTGTCTTTGTCCCATGTCATGCCCGCTATCTTATTATTTAATATATCTTCCTCATAATAATTAGTCCAATCCTCTGTATTATATACACAAAGCTCTGGTGTTACTACTTGTGTAAAGTAACGCAGATTAAGTGTAGCTGTTAAATCAACCTTCGATTTGTATTCAAAATAATATGTTTTTCCTGCAACCATATAAAATCTGCTTATCCATAAACCACTACCCTCGTCACTATATATACTTCCACTATTAATCTCCTCTTTATTCTGATTATACCAATACCAATCCCCTTCATATCCATCATCTGAAAAATATACATCATAGATTCCGGTTTTCCCGGGTTTAACAGGTATTACAACAGATTCACCTTTTTTAAACTCGATTGTCTTACTGTAAACACCATTCTCCTCTGCTGCTTTTGTTTCAATAATACCCACACTAAAAAAGACAGTCATAAAAACTATCCCACATATGATTCTCTGTACTACCTTTTTCGTGTTTAACAGACCCTTATTATTACACATCTTATTACACATCCTCTTTGTTATACTCATTATAAATCTGCTCCTTTCCGGAAGAAGAACTATATGCTCAAAAAAGCCACAAACCCATTATATGAATTTGTGGCTTCTATAGATGTGCGTGCTAGAGGATTCGAACCCCCGACCTTTTGGTCCGTAGCCAAACGCTCTATCCAGCTGAGCTAAGCACGCATGACCAAAATTTGCGAAGCAAATTTTGCTGTGTCACATCTTACACAGCAAACCTTATACTAACACTTCCACCCACTTAGTGTCAAGCACTAAGTTACTTTTTTGCATACATACTGAAAAACTGTAGCTTCCATCCAATATTCTTTCGGTCATTACATAGTAGTCATCCTTCATCTCATGTCCCTTTGATATTACCTTCAGGGGTTTCTTAAAGATGCCCTCGTAATCTACAGTAAAACTGTTAAGAGGAACAACTATTCCCTCTCCGGTGCATTTGAGAAAACTCTCCTTTATGGTCCAGACATCTCTAAATCTGTTCTGATCCCCTAAGATGTATTCCCGGTCTTCCGGAGCAAACATCCTTTCAGTAACATGGAAGTCTTTATCTTCTTTACATTCTATATCCAGACCCACACAGCTTTCTGACACTGCCACAGCAACAAGCTCTCCCGCATGAGTAATATTGAATAAAAGCTTTTTACCGCTTTCTTTATCAATATACATACGGGAGTTCTCGTCATAATCTTCCGGCCAGATTACATCTGCGATGTCCACCGCCAGGTAATCTGCAACAGCCATATCAAGCAGTCTTCCTGCAACTATACTTTGAATACGCGACTCCTCGTGTATAATTCTTTCTGCCTTTTCTATCCGCCAATCAGGAAGACGCCTGATATAATCTGTTAAATCCTTCTTTATATTGTTGTAATCAATCTTATAAAGATATATTTTTACCATTCGTCAGCTACCTTTATATCCAGTGACTTCATATACAGGTCTCCCGGATTCTTATCAGTGATAACAACCGTTCCTCCAAAATCGGAAAATGTAACTGCAGAGGATTGACCGAACTTATCATGATCTGCCAGCACAAACCTTCCACCGGCCTGTGTATTCTGGATTGCCACTCTCTTAATAAGTGCCTCTCTAACATCCGGAGTTGTATAACCCAGCTTCATATTGATACCATTTGTACCAAAAAAACCCTTTGAAAAATGATACTTCTGAATATGAAGAATGGCATCTGCACCTACAACAGCCTCAGTATTCTCCTTAAGCTCTCCGCCTATCAGAAGAACCTTACAGCCCTTTCTCACAAGATCCTTTGCATGAGAAACCGCATTTGTCACATAGGTGGCATGCTTCTCATTAATATATCCGATCATATATTCTGTAGTTGTTCCCGAATCAATATAAACATAATCACCGGGTACTATAAGACTCGCTGCATATTTTGCAATTCTGAGCTTTTCATCCCTGTTGATAGACTCCTTAGCCAGGACTGAAAGCTCTTCGGAAGATGGGGGATCATCCAACGCCACCGCACCACCGAAAACCTTAACAAGCTTACCTTCACGGCTCAGGGAAGTTATATCACGTCTTATTGTCGACTCTGATACACCCAGCTCATCCTTTAATTCCTGAACTGTAACGCTTTTTTTAGTATTTACTTCTTTTAGTATTTGCGACTTACGTTCTTCTGTGAGCATCATACCACCTCATTTAAATATAGCCTTGAGATTTTTTATATTCTGAAACATTTGTTTCCAGTACTACTTTTCTAAGCGGAAGAATTCTTCCAGGGGAAACTGACAGTTCATCATATCCCATTGCAAGGAATTCCTTTGTAAGGGAAAGATCCGAACCAAGTTCACCACAGATACCTGCCCAGGCACCACCCTTATGAGCACCGTCTACGATCATCTTAAGCATCTTAAGGAGTCCCGGATGATGAGAATCATAGAACTCATCAAGACTCTGGTTCTGTCTGTCTATTGCCAGTGTATACTGGGTCAGATCATTTGTTCCGACTGAGAAGAAATCAACCTCTTTAGCCAGCTCCTCAGCCATCATAACAGCTGCCGGAGTTTCAATCATGATTCCCAGCTCAATATCCTTATCATATTCAACCCCGTCTGCATCCAGTCCGGCCTTTACTTCCGCCACGATATCCTTTATCTTCTTTACTTCATCCACAGATATGATCATCGGGAACATTATGGAAATCTTACCAAATGCCGATGCACGGAGTATTGCACGAAGCTGTGTCTTGAATATCTCCGGTCTGGTAAGACAGATTCTTATTGCACGAAGACCCATTGCAGGATTTTCTTCATGAGGAAGATTAAAGTAATCCGCCTGCTTATCAGCTCCAATATCAAGGGTACGGATAATAACCTTCTTTCCCGCCATGGTTTCAGCCACCTGCTTATATATGGCAAACTGCTCTTCTTCAGTCGGATAATCCTCTGAACCAAGATAGATAAACTCTGAACGGAAAAGTCCTATTCCGCCTGCATCATTTTTAAGTACCAGAGCAAGA
Source organism: Eubacterium sp. (assembly GCA_024692605.1). Taxonomy (GTDB): domain Bacteria; phylum Bacillota; class Clostridia; order Lachnospirales; family Lachnospiraceae; genus Eubacterium_Q. The sequence continues at coordinate 19,427 of JAILMQ010000257.1, read as the reverse complement.
TCCTTCGTATTTCCGATATTAGCATAAAGATTGATCTTCTGTCCGTCAAGAGTAACATTTTCCTTACCCTTAAGCTGTTCAAGAAGAGCCTTCTTTTCCTGTTCCTGAAGAACTATCTTTTTCTTTTCTGCCATTACATCCGGATCCGGATCAATATATACCTTGCCCTCAAATCCATCAACTATTGCTTCTCTTCCATTCATCTCATCTGTAAGAGGAATATCGCAGCCGATTATAGCCGGAATATTCATAGTCTTTGCCAGAATCGATGTATGGGAATTTGCAGATCCATGTACAGTTACAAAGGAAAGTATCTTATCCTTATCCATCTGAACAGTCTCCGACGGAGCAAGGTCATCTGCCACTACTATAACAGGCTCATCGCTTTCGATTCCTGCACTTCCGGCACCGGTAAGACAGTTAATGATTCTCTCTGATATGTCCTTTACATCTGCCGCACGTCCACGGAAATATTCATCATCCATGTCCAAAAACATTTTCTGGAAATTATCTCCGGTGGTTGCAACAGCAAACTCAGCATTAACCTCCTGAGTGCGGATTATATTCTCAACAGAATCGATATAATCACCATCTTCAACCATCATCTGATGTGCCTCAAATATCTCAGCACTAGCCTCGCCAACTTCCTTTACAGCCTTATCATAAAGAGCCTGCAGCTGCTCCACTGCCGCTTCTCTCGCAGCCTCGTACCTTTTAATCTCTGCCTCTACATCCGTAATCTTCTCACGCTTAACTGACTGCTCAGTCTTTTTATATACAGAAAGCTTTCCAATCGCAACGCCCTCAAACACAGCTCTGCCTTCTATAACTATCATGCCCTTTTACCTCCTCTCATGTTCTTTTATCAGACCTATCCGGTAACATTCAACAAGTTCTTCCAGGTCAAATATTCTCTTTTTAATTTCCTCGCCCTTGTCTGTATCCTTTACCAGAAGTCTTCGAGGAAGTGTTTCTGTTACATATACCTTCGGAGTATTATCTCCCTTACGGTCATATTTTGTATGTTCTGCCAGTGCCAGATGATGGGAATTGAAAATAAGTGTATATCCCGCAATACCCGTTTTACTGTGATAGGCCTTGGAAAGACCGCCATCTATTACATACAGCTTTCCATCTGCCTTTACCGGCTTTTCGCCCTTGGCAACCTTCACCGGCACATGACCATTTATTATATGAGATTTCTCCGTATCCATCTCAAACTCTTTAAATATTTTATCGCAAAACTCCGGCTGTTTAGAGAATTCGTAATAGGAATTATAATTCTCCTTCGCCAGTTCTTTTTCTTCCAGGAAAATGTGTTCAAAGGTGGCCATTCTGTCCTTGCCAAACAGTGGAGATACCGGCCCCGCCCACATATACCACATAAGATCAACACCGTAGCTTTTCTTTTCCGGTTCATCAAATTCATCAGCAAAATAAGCATCGATTATCTTCTCTTCGAAGAAATCCATGAGATCCTTCCCGCTGTACTTTCCCTCATCTGTGTAAAGAACTATAAACTCACCCTTTTCATCCATGGGAATACATCCATGGAACAAAAGATTATTATTATATTTCTTGTACATGCTTCCATGGGAATACAGGAATTTAATATGCTTTTGTAATCTTCTGCTGTGAAGGAAAGAAACCTTAAGGGTTTCCACCAGATTCTCCTCCTGCGGAGTTAATTTATAGGGATCTGAAGGATCAACTGTAGGAAAACTCATATCCTTCATCTTGTAATCCTTACCGTTAATAGTTACATTTCCCTTTTCAAAATCAATCTTATCAAGAAGAAGACGGTTTTCCATCTGATACTCCGGATGACGCTTTATTAGCTGTCCCGAAAGTTTAAACTCTATAATGGAAATTGCTTTGCACATTTTTGCCGCAAGCTCAGGAGGCACGGAATCATACTTATTATCATCCAGCAAATGTGGTTTGAAGCAGTCGCATTCATCCTCCTTATAGACCTCATCCGCAAACATGGACAGAGGCCTTAGATTGATACCATAGCCGTCCTCCAGCACATCAAAGGAATTATAGCTGGTAGCAATTCTGAGCACAGTGGCTATGCAGGTGGTATTTCCTGCTGCCGCTCCCATCCAGCTCACATCATGATTACCCCACTGGATGTCCACATTCTGAAACTTGATCAGCTCATCCATAACATAATCAGCTCTGGGACCCCTGTCGAATATATCGCCGATTATATGAAGTGTATCTATAAGCAGCGACTGTATAAGTTCAGACAGCGCCACAATAAAATCATCTGCCACCTCAACTCTTGCAACGGATTTAACAATTTCGTTGTAATATAATCTTTTATCAGGCTCCGCCTCATTAGTGTGTATCAGTTCATCAATCGCATAACCATATTCCTGAGGCAGTCTTTTTCGCACCTTGGACCTGGTATACTTTGATGAAACTTCTCTAACAAGCATAACAAGCTGATGAATGGTACTTTCGTACCACCCATCAGCAATTTCTCCTGAACGCTTTAAAACGCTAAGAACTTCATTTGGATAATATATGAGATGCGCAAGCCTGTCCTGCTCCTCATCTGACATTAAGCCCCCGAATACCTCTTCAATCTTCGCTCTAATAACACCCGAAGCACTTCGGATAAGATGTATAAAGCTTTCATATTCACCGTGAATATCTGAAAAGAAATATTCATTTCCCTTTGGAAGTGACAGTATTGCACTAAGATTGATCATCTCAGCTGCGCAGCTTCTTACATTTGGAAACTCGTGACTGAGAAGCGTCAGATAATCCATATCTCTCATATATCCACCTCATACTACAGATTAGCTTCCATAAACTCCTTTACTGCAGCCATCTCTGCTTCTTCATCATGTCCCTCAAAAGAGAACTTAACTGTATCACCCTGCTTTGCTCCAAGAGACATGATACCCATAACACCCTTAAAAGGAACTTCCTTGTCGCCCTTAGCAACCTTAACAACTGACTCATAATTCTTTGTCATCTTAAACAGATCTGTTGCAGGTCTTGCGTGAATTCCGTGAACATCCTTAATCTCATACTCAAAACTTACCATACTACAAATACCTCCTAATATTTTTAATTTTTATTCTTCAACTGATTTCTTTATAAGGCCAAGCATTACACATGTAACTGCTGAACCAACTAACCATGCTACGATGTACATAAGTGGATTACCAACTGTTGCGAATACGAATAATCCACCGTGAGGTGCCATAAGTGTACACTTGAAAAGTGCTGCCAGGAATCCTGCAACTCCTGCTCCAACCATGGTACAAGGAATAACATGAAGAGGATCTGCTGCTGCAAATGGAATAGCACCTTCTGTTATGAATGAAGCACCCATTACTATATTGGAAACTGCTGAGCCACGCTCTGCCTTTGTAAACTTCTTAGGGAATATCCAGCATGCAAGTGCGATACCAACCGGTGGAACCATACCACCAACCATGATTGCTGCCATTGATACATAGCAGGCAATAACCTTTGGATCGTCAGCTGTAAGTCCGCTGTTCATATAATCGGAAGCCTGTGTAAGCATTCCAACACCGAATACATAAGCAGCCTTGTTGATCGGGCCACCCATATCAATAGCCATCATGGCACCCAGGATAAGTCCAAGTGCTGTAAGCATTCCTGCATCGGAAATAGCTGTAAGCATGTTTGAAAGTCCTGTGTTTGCAAGACCAATAAGTGGGTTAAGTACGAAGCACATGATAATTCCTTCAAGGAATATACCAACAAGTGGATAAATAAGTGTAGGCTTGATTCCATCCAGAGCCTGTGGAAGGTTTGCACATATTTTCTGAAGACCAAGTACTATGAAACCTGCAAGGAAACCTGCTACAATACCACCCAGGAATCCGGATACTGTATTACCACCATTTGGCTGCTGGAAACCGAAGTCTGTTACAAATCTTCCGAAGGAACCAATAACTGTTCCGTCAATAAGTGTACCTTCTGCAAATGTATATCCTGCAAGAGCTGCGTTTCCGCTGGAAGCAAGCATACCACCAACAAAACCAACTGCAAGTCCGGGTCTGTCTGCAATTGCATAAGCGATGTAACCTGCAAGAACCGGAACCATAAGTCCCATTGCTAATCCGCCGATATATTTAAGAAGTGCTGCTACAGGGGTAATACTACCAAAATCACCACCACCGGTTGCACCGTATCCTGCTATTGTATCGATAAGGAATGCAATAGCCACAAGAATACCACCACCGATAACGAATGGAAGCATATGAGAAACACCATTCATAAGCCAGGTATAAATCTTATGTCCAACACTTCCGTTATCATCTGAGGATGCAGCCGAAGTACTTTCTGTTGAATCTCCGCCTTCATAGATTGGAGCTGATCCATCCTTAACAATGCCCATGATCTCATCAGCCTTATTAATTCCATCAGCAACCTTTCTTTCGATTACTTTCTTACCTTTAAATCTGTCCATAGGGACCTTAGCATCTGCTGTTACAACAACACAATCAGCTGCTGCGATGTCCTCATCAGTAAGTACATTCTTTGCACCTGAGGATCCTCTGGTTTCTATCTTAATCTTTATTCCTGCTTTATCAGCTGCTTTTTCAAGACCTTCAGCAGCCATATACGTATGAGCAATTCCGGTAGGACATGAAGTTACTGCAACTACCTTAAGAGCTCCTGATGTATCATCTGCAATGGAAGTCTCAGCAATCTGCTCATCAACACTTCCTCTTTCTTCATCTGCTTCGTCTATTACTTTAATAAACTCATCTGCATCCTTGGATTCTATAAGCTTTTTACGGAAATCCTCATCCATGAGCATCATGGAAAGCTTTGAAAGCACATCCAGGTGAACATTATCTTCTGTATCCGGAGCTGCAATCAGGAAAAGAATGTTTACCGGCTCTTCATCAAGAGAAGCAAAATCAACTCCGTCCTTTATTACCATTGCCGCAAGTCCTGGGTTATCAACACAGCCACCCTTTCCGTGTGGTATAGCTATACCTTCACCTACTCCTGTGGTGCTCTCCTCTTCACGTGCATACACCAGCTTTTTGTAAGCTTCTTTGTCTTTTATCTTTCCGCTTTCAGCCATAAGATCCACAGCCATATCCAGGGCTTCGTTCTTGGACTTAGGTGCCGCATCAAGACTTATACTCTTCTTATCCAGAAGTTCTGTAATCCTCATATCTTACCTCCTTTTCTTCTTTTGTACCCCTAAGCTTTTGTCCACAAAGGGTTACTCTACAGTTGAATAAACTTTCATAATTTCTTCTTTTGTTGCCAGGTTTTCTGAAAATGCACTGGCCGATCCCGAACTTAGTCCCATCTTAAATGCGTGAAGTAAATCATTTTCTGTCAGATAACCTGCAACAAAACCGGCTACCATCGAATCGCCTGCGCCAACACCGTTTACTAGTTTCCCTTTCGGAGCCTCTCTCATGTAAACCTCTCCGTTGGATGCAACAAATACAGCACCTTCTCCGGCCATGGAAACGATTACATTTTCAGCTCCCATTTCTAGCAGCTTCTGCGCGTAAGGAACAACGCTTTCTCTGGTTTCTAATTTGACATCAAAGATTTCTCCCAGTTCATGATTGTTAGGTTTAACAAGGAACGGCTTATACTTAAGTACATTTACAAGCAGGTCTCTTGTTGCATCAACCACAATTCTGATTCCTTTTCCCTGGAGATTTGCCATAATATCACTGTAAATTGTTTCAGGCATAGTTGATGGAATACTTCCTGCTAAAACAAGGGTATCCCCCGCCTTCAAACCTTCAAGTCTCTTATACAGCTCTGCTACAGCGTCATCAGAGATGTCAGGACCCATACCGTTTATTTCGGTTCCGTCAATGGATTTAAGCTTGAGATTAATTCTGGAACAGCCTTCGCTGATTCTGATCTCATCAGCATTTATTCCACTTTCCTTAATCCTTCGTGTGATCTCATCACCTACAAATCCGGCTGAAAAATATATTGCCGTATTCTCGATTCCAAGATTACTTAGAACTATGGAAACATTAACCCCCTTACCTCCCGGAAGCATGAGCTCAGATGTGGTCCGGTTAGTAAGTCCAAGTTTAAAGTCATCAACAGTCACGATATAATCCAGTGATGGGTTAAAAGTTATGGTATAAACCATCTTTTCACCTCCCCATAAGAAAGTTAATCTACGTCATATGATCGTCCGTTGTCATCATGTTTTTAGTATACGTTCAAATTCAGTCAGATTCAATCAACAAATTAACCATATTTTTTCAAAATTCATTGTGCAGTTTATACAAATATCCCCTTTTTTACCATTGTAAAATTGTATATTTTGAAAAACGAGCATAAAAAGAGATGACCGATTGTCAACTAATCGGTCATCTAATTCCTAATTGATATTTAATTCTGCCTTCAATTTATACTATTATCCCTAACAAAATCCACCATTTCCTGAGGCAGACATTTTATCAGAGCTGTCACTATTTCATCCTCATCCATATTTATTTCACCGGCCAGCCAGCTTGCTATTATATTCATCATGCCAAAGACATACATTTTTATATAAACCCTGTACTTTTCAGGTAACTTATCTGTTTGCTTCATTTCTGCAAAGGATTTTTCCATTTTCTGAATAAAATATTTGCAGGTTTTATTTATATAAGAATCCTGTCCATTCATATTATGGAACGCATTTATTATAAACTCTGAATTATTCTTAAAACCACATATATATTCTTTAAGTCCTTCTTCCTTGGTAACTGAGCCGGAATAGTACTTCTCAAATACTATATCCACACGCCTTCTGTAAGCCCAGAAAACAAGTTCATATTTATCAGGAAAATGATTATAAAATGTCTGAGATGTAACTCCACAATTTTCAGATATCTGCTTTACTGTTATTTTGTCAATAGATTTTGTTCTTGCCAGCTCAACAAATGAGTTGATCAGAATTTGCTTTGTATCTCTCTTTGCCATATATAATACAGCCCCCTTTATTCACGCTCTATGGTTTCAACTTTAATTATATTAGTATTTCCACTGACTCCGTTAACAAGACCTCCGGTGATGACTACATTATCACCTCTCTTTAGTCCCAGAGCATCTGTTGCCTCTCTGACAGAATTAGCAAACATTTCTTCCATACTGTCAAACACTCCACACATTACAGGAGTCAGTCCCCAGCTAAGGTTCAGTTTTCTCCATACCTTTGCAGAAGTAGTCATTCCGATTATATCAACCGGACACCTGAAACGGCTGACCATACGTGCAGTGCGTCCACTTAGGGAATTAACTATTATGCATTTAGCTTCCACATCGATTGCCATTGTACAAACAGTATGTGAAACCGCATCCAGCGTACTGCGCACCTCGAAATCAGCATTTCTGAATCTCTTTTTGTAGTTTATCTTGGTCTCTGTATATTCAATGGTTTCAACCATAGTCTTTAGTGCCTGAACTGGATATTTTCCTGAGGCCGTTTCTCCGGAAAGCATTACTGCCGAAGTTCCGTCATAGACCGCATTTGCCACATCAGAGATTTCAGCACGGGTAGGACGTGGATTCTTTATCATTGATTCCAGCATTTCCGTTGCAGTTATAACACGTACACCCAGCATACGGCATTTGGAAATAAGATACTTCTGAACTGATGGAACTTCCACTCCGGGAATTTCAACTCCAAGATCTCCACGGGCGATCATAATACCGTCTGAAAGTGCACAGATTTCTTCTACATTTTCCACACCGGAACGGTTCTCTATCTTTGCAATTATCTCAACGTCCTTTCCACCATTTTCATCAAGGAAATCACGCATAGCCTGAACATCCTCTTTTGATGAAACAAAGGAAGCAGCAACATAATCCGCACCATTCTGGATACCGAAGAGAAGATCCTTTTTATCCTGTTCACTGAGGAAAGGCTGATCCAGAACCTTGTTAGGGAAATTCATGGACTTTTTATCTGAAAGCACTCCTCCAGCCTTACATTCGCAGACAGCATCATTTCCTTTGATTTCTTTAACTTCAAAAATCACAAGTCCGTTGTTTACAAGTATCTGATCACCAACCTCAAGATTATCTATCAGATTCTTATAGCTGACGGATACCCTTTCCTGATTTCCTACAATATCATCAGTAGTGAAGGTAAATGTATCTCCATCATTCAGTTCAATACGTCCATTTTCAAAGGTTCCTATTCTGTACTCCGGACCTTTTGTATCAAGCATTATGGCAATAGGCTGTCTCAGATCTGCTCTCACTTTTTTGACGAGGTCAAACTTTTTCTTATGTTCCTCGTGGGTTCCATGAGAGAAGTTGAAACGTGCCACCGCCATTCCTTCTTCAATCAGTTTTCTCATAGTCTCTTCGTTATCACTTGAAGGGCCTATAGTACATATAACCTTAGTCTTTCTCATTACTAATATCTCCTAATTTATCATAATTATCCTATAGGTTTTGACCCTAGAAGCCGTGGCTGGCACCTCCGCCGCCGCCACCTCCGCCGCCACCGCCTCCGCCGCCGGAAGACGATGAACTGCTAGGAGGATCATACCTCCTGGTCTGGTGTGTAAACTGCTTACTGTAATTAAGCAGGTTCTGTTTTAACTGTATTGCTGCAAGCAGCTCTTTTTCTGTTGGTTTTGGTACAATAGAGAAGGATCTCACTACCCAATAGGAAATCAAAAGTCCCAGTATCAGCGCAAGTAAGATATTGGTTGTAATTCTCATTGGCTGGGATATCTTTCTTCCCTCCAGAACTGAATGTACCTGCTGGAAAGCTTTGCTTGCACATTTATAATAATTCCCCTTTGTTGCTTCTCCTGATACATTTGAAACTATATTTGCAGCTTTAGAGTAAGTAACCTGATTATACATCGCACCATTGCTGTAAATAGACAGTTCACGGTTTGCCATATCTATAATAAATATGGTTCCGCTTGTACTTTCTCCGTAAAGGGATCTGATTTTCTGCTTTGCAACTTCGATGGTAGTTCCCTGGCTTTTATCTATGGTATAGAATACTGCATTTCCATATTCCGTGATTGGAGACATATCCTCAAGAAGTGAAGTTTCTTCACCATCTGTCAGAAGGTCCGCATTATCCAGAATACATGACTCATATTCTGTATTTGGATTTCTGGTTTTAACAGAGTCCGTTTTTCCTTCGTCCACAGAATCCGATGTAACATCCGTTTCATCTTCTTCGACCGGCACATACTCCCGTTGACGGCTGCTCTCATCTATTGCTTCAAAATATTCTTTAAATGTAACGGATGCAAATGTATAAACTTTGTAGTCCTTATTATATTCCTCACCTGCATCATCCATGATTTTAGATGTGGTGCCTTCTTTCAGCCAGTAGCCAAACTCTCCCATATGGGACAGATAAAACTGATATCCATCACCATCAATCGCAACCATGAAGACCACACCGTCGTCATCTGCTTTAAAATACTTTGAATACTCATCCTTGCAGGCTGCTTTTATATCATCCGGCATCGTTGAAACAGTAACGCAAAGCGCATTTCCGTACTTAGAGATATCCTTCATATCCTTGATGAGCTGGTCTTCCTCGTCATTTGTCAGAAGATCTGCTCTGTCCATTACTTCAACACCAAAGCCGGTTTCGGAATTGGTAAGGAAGGACGTCTCTGATAAGGCAAAACTGTCAAAGCCGATTCCCGTCAGGGAAACAAGACATATAAGCAAAGCTGCAATGATTCCGAATCTAAATCTACGCACGATCATCACCTCCCTGATATCTCTTAAACTGAGGTAATGGTCTTGTAGCCAGAAGATTATAACTTCTTATAATACCAAATATATTTGCAGCAACTCCCAGCATGGCAATAATTGCGGTCACATAGTAAATCATATCCTTTGCCGGATCCCATATACATACTATAAAGATCACAAACAGTGATATGGCTGATCCTATGGATTCAGGAAGACCGTTTTTCGAAGCCATCTGTGAGATGTTCTTCTTTGCATTGATTACACTTATTATTGTTATAACAAGGAATATAAGGGACATAAATGCACCAATCTTTATTATTCCACCTGACTGGATCGCACTTGAAAGGACTCCCTCAAAAACTGCTCCGCCTACAATAAAAAATACCACACATACAATAATGATACTGAGAAGACTGGCACTTTTTTTATCAGCCTTTTTCTTTCTTGCCTTTTCCCTTTTTGCACGGTTAATATCATTCTGGGTAAGAACATAGGTTTCAGTAAGGCCGCCATTTTCATCACCAAAGGATGCACCCTTCTGTGCCTGAAGTCTTGCCCTTTTCTTCTGCTCAACCACATCATCCTTATATTGCATTCCAAGATCATCGTCAAAGTTCTCCTTTGCAACAATCTTTTTCATCTCTGAGCCATATGTAAGTACACTTATAAGTGCAACAATCGAAACCAGCAGAAGCAGAAGATCAGGCATAATGGTAAAAGCAAGCTGAAATACTCCAAACAGCACAGCAGATATCAGAAGCGCACAAAGTAAATATTTCGGTATACTCATAGGTATATCCGCAGAAACCTTACCGGACTGACCATTTACTGTAGCATAGGCAACCCTGTCACGGGTTCTGTAGGACATAAACCATACCGGGAACATAGCCGACCTGGTTACATTTATATTTGTAATAAAATCAGACTTGATATTTTCCTTCGGTTTGTCAAAACTATGTCCTGCCATAGGACTGCTTTTCTTAAGATAGTTATAGGTACTCTCCCGAGCCAGTTCAATAGCTGTATCTTTATAAGTTTCTGAAGGCACATCCGCAATATCGGCATAATAACCTGCCAAAAAGGATGGGCTGAAGGAGGTTATCTCCTTCACATTAAACGGAGCTATGTCACTGCTTATATCATCCGCAAAGGACGAAGATGAATCATAGGATACTCCATTGTAATAATTATCAAGTGTTCCTCTCATCATATAATGATCAGTAATTATATAATCTCCACTTCTATGAGAGGTGGATGTAGGAATATTGAGATCACCTCTTTGAGACATATCATAAAGCCAATATGGCATATATATTCCTCTAAAGGAATCCGCTTTTCCCGCTTCCCTATAAGCCTTAGGTGCAAAGATGGCCTTCTTCATAAATTTTTTAAACACTTCCTCGCACTGTCTTTTGGTTTTCTTAAATGGGATTATAAGCTGCGGTCTTTTTTCCTTAGATATCCTACTCTCCAAAACATTCGAAGAACCGCAGTAGCTGCAGAAGCCAGCTGCGGTTTCATCAGTCGAAGTTATTTCACCTCCACAATTGGGACATCTAAAAACTGTCACATCATAATCCGTGGATTCCTCTGCAGCATTTCCGTAATCAAACTGATAAGGGTCATACTGAGTCGAACACGAATCACATTTCATCTGTTGAGATGCTATATCGAATTTCAGGGCACCTCCACATCCGGGACATTGAATCATCTGTCCTCCCCCTTTTTTTACCTGTTATTTTTTCTTATTGATAAGATCCTTAGCCACATCAACAGCCTTGTCCTTAGCTTCCTCGATATCCTTTTCTGTGATGCCTGCCTTCTTTGCAGCATCCTCAGCCTTATCAACAATATTCTTCAAATCTTTAATATCTGGCATAGTTTTTGCCTCCTTTTTTTGTTTTATCTTATTTTATTCAGCCGGAGTGTTAACCATGTTATCGGCAGCTTCTTCATCTTCCTTCTGCTGTCCCGTTGCATCTCTGGCTTTATCCATAAGATTCTTGCCCATTGCCGCTTCCTCGGCAACAGGTACTTTAGCTTCTTTCTTTCCACAAGCAGTACTAAAGGATGCAAGCATTATGATAAATGTAACTGCTAATATCAACTTTTTCTTCATGTTGCACCTCCAAAAAACTTAGTGATGATGGTCGTAATCGTCATAATCATCATCATATCCGTCATGATCATGATCAGCCATATACTCACGACCTGTAATACGCTTTCTCTGACGTTCCTCTTCTACAAGCTGGGAAAGCTGTTCTTTTGTTTCTTTTGCATTTTTAATATTCTTTATCTCAAAGCATTTCAAAGTCTTATCCGAGCTGTCCACAGTTATTGTCCCCATTTTAAATATTCGCTGGAGAAAAGATGCTTTGTAAGAAAGATCCAGAACCCTGTAAAGACGAACCTCATCTTCTTTAATATTGAAGGCTCCTGTCTTAATAAATATTCTTTCTGCATCAAAACTATAAACGGTAAAGGACCATGGAAGGCCACACCAGTTTCGCTTTCTTTGTTCAAAAAGTAATTCGCTCATTTCGCTGCTCCTTTAATCATATATTCCTTTAATCATATATATAGATATAAAACCAACAATATAAATATACCATAAAAGTTATAATAATTAAATCATGAATCTACGCATAATTATTTCTAAAAAAATAATATTATCTTGTGTTTTATCATAAAATTTGATATATTTACTTTGTATGTTGACTACATATACTACATAATGAAAATAAATATCAGGGGAGGATGGTTTAAATGATCAATTTTTTACCAATACTTTTTGACAGTGCAAGTAGTGCAGATGTTGATGCATTAATGGAGCAGATGACTGCATCTTTAGGCGCAGGTTATTATATCACTTCAATTATTGTAGCAATCGTTGAGATTGTTGCACTTTGGAAGATTTTTGAGAAAGCTGGCGTACCTGGATGGCATTCAATTATTCCTTTACTTAACTCTTATGATCTTACAAAGATCGCAACAGGAAACGGATGGCTTTTCCTGCTTTGCCTTATTCCTTGTGTAGGCTCACTTATCTGGCTGATCTTAATAGCAATTAAGCTTTCAGCAGCATTCGGATGCGGCGGTGGAATGATCGCACTTCTTATCTTAGTTCCCGTTGTTGGATATCTTGTACTTGCCTTTGGTAGTGCACAGTATCAGGGACCACAGTAAGTTTTAGATAAATAGCTATTTATTCAAAATATATCATTATGTAGAAAAGCAAATGGGACAGGAGTTTATATCTCCTGTCCCATTATTGCTTCGTACATCTTTATAGCACGTATATTCTTTTCAACATCATGAACCCGGACATATGTACATCCTGCCTGCGCCGCCAGAACAGTTGTAACAAGCGTCCCTTCTTCTCGTTCTTCCGGTGGAAGATTCCCCAGTGCCGCTCCAATCATAGATTTACGGGATGTTCCGAGAAGAAATGGATATGAAACCTCTTTTACAACTTTGGACAAATGTTTCATAATGGCAAGGTTTTCTTCCTGGGTCTTACCAAAACCAATTCCCGGATCCACGATGATCTTATCCTTGGAAATCCCCTCAGACAGTGCAAACTCCGCCATATCCTTCATCTCTTTTATAAAACTATCTATATAACTCCCTGTATAATCGCTTTTGTCATTTCCCTGAAAATCAAGGCTTCTGGTACTGTGAGTAAGTATAACAGGAACTCCTGCAGCACTTACCACATTTCCATAATTCTCACCTTCATCTGTATCAAACTCATGAGATCCGGCTCTGTCAAAACGAAGACCGAAGACATCATTGGCTATATCTGCTCCTGCTTCCAAGGCAGCCTTAACAACCTTTGCCTTATAGCTGTCAATTGAAACCGGAATATCAAATCTTTCCTTTATGGCAGCTATAACCGAACATACACGGTCTGCCTCCTCCCGGGCACTTACCTTTTCAAAGCCTGGCTTTGTGCTTTCACCACCTATATCTATTATATCTGCACCGGCGGCTATCATTTCCTCCGCATGTCTAAGAGCATTATCGAATCCTATATATTTTCCGCCGTCTGAAAAAGAATCCGGCGTCACATTGAGTATTCCCATTACTTTCATAAGCATTTCATCCACATATATTCAAAATAAATTATGCCAGATTAAATACAATCGCAACGATTATTCCAAGAACGAAGCCCATTGCAACCTGAAGCGGAGTGTGACCCACAAATTCCTTCAGTTTTTCTTCATTTGTAAGATCAGTTCCCCCAAGCTTTTCAATCATTTCCACCATGTCATTGATCACCTTGGCCTGCTTACCGGTTTCAAGTCTTACTCCCATGGCATCATGCATAACAACTATTGCAAGGATAGTTGCCACTGCAAAAGTCGGAGAGCTGAGACCACACTGGATACCGGCAGAAACTGCCACTGCAGTAACTGTTGCAGAATGTCCGCTTGGCATACCTCCGTCACCGAAAAGTCTCTCTATTTCGAACTTTCGATTGACGCAGAGATAGATCAGTGTTTTCAGCACCTGAGCGATTGCCCAGCTGATCACACCTGAAACAAGAATTTTATTTCCAATTATTTCATATAGATATGACACAATAATTCCTCACATTTAACTTCTAAATATCTCTTTCATCCAAGTATTTTCTTCATGCCTTTTTCAAAACTTTTCCTTGGCAGCATTATCTGTCTGTCGCAGCCAAGACATCTTATCTTTATATCTGCTCCCACCCGCTCAAGAAGCCATTTGTTCTCTCCACAGGGATGAGGCTTTTTCATTTCAACTTTCATTCCAACTTCAAGATCCATTATTACTCCACACTTTCGAAATAAAGATCTATTCCATCAGCAATTCCTACAGCCAGCTTCTTCTGATACTCCTCTGTTCCAAGAGCCTGGTCATCCAGTTCATTTGAAAGGAAGCCCATATTAAGCACGGTTGCAGGACAGTCACAATAATTAAGTGCCGTAAGGTCATCTGTTTCATAGATACCCATTCTTTTTCCGCCGGTTTCCTCACAGGTTTCACGCAGAAGATCATAGCAAAGCTCATAGTTCTTCTGATACATGGTTCCTGAATGTGGGTTAGTTGAGGTTGCTATGAATCCAAGAATCCCACTGGCAGATGGATCCCGGGCTGCAGGAGTTTCCAGTTTTATATAAACCTCCGCATCACACGCATTTGCCATCTGGGCTCTCTTTGCATTACTTATATTTACGTTGTTGGTTGTCCTTGAAAGATAAACCGTGTAACCTCTTTTAACCAGCTCTGCATTAAGATAATTTGCAACTGTCATAGTAATATCATATTCAAAATTACCTGTTACGGTACCTGCTGCAGAGGCAGACATCTTCGCTTTCATTCCTGCACGAGGAGCAGATGTGGCAGTGGCAACAACTTCACTTTCACCCTCCGGATTATCTGTTTCCGGGCTGACGGGTTCAAGAGTCATATCCTCAGTTATCTGCTTTGCAGGATCTATATATACAATATGAGTTTCTTTTTCAACATCTGTCTCAGTAGCCCAGTTAATTAATGTTTCCTCAACAAATCTAGACTCGATATAATAATCGCTGCCATTGAGGAGTATTCTTGTCCACTCATCCTTGACACCGGTTCTTGTAAGATCTACGCCCTTATCCAGAGTGATATAGACATCGCCCTTTTCTTCCGGACTTCTTCTGACCTTTACATCATCCTGCAGGGTTGTGACATAATCCTTTACGGTCACAAAGCCATCAGCATCAGTAAGAGAACTTTCATCATATTTTTTCTTTTTATCATCATCCTTCTTTTCAGTACCACAGCCTGCAAGAAGGAAGCACATAGCAAAAATTAAAATCACTGCTACTGCTTTTTGCTTCTTTATTTTAATCATCATAAAATCCATCCACAAAATAAAAGTAACTACAATTAAATAAACATGAATATCTTTCCAACGGCGCCAAATAGTCCCATGCTTGCAAGTCCCATTATTATTCCCGCAAGAACAACACCGGCCAGAACAGCTATTACGCTCTTCTTAAAATCCAGATCTAAAATACTTGCCGCCAGAGTACCTGTCCAAGCTCCTGTTCCCGGAAGCGGAATTCCAACAAAAAGGAAAAGGGCAAGATATGTACTTCTTCCGGCCTTTTCTGTAAGCTTTCTTCCACCATTTTCGCCTTTTCTCATGCAGAAACCACAGAATTTTCCTAACCATTTTAATCCCTTTGGCCAGTTGAAATTCGTTCCCCAGACAAGAATTCTTCTTGCAAAGAAGAAAATAAGCGGTACCGGAATCATATTTCCAATTATTGCAATAGCATAGGAAAGAGGCATATTTAATTTATATATTACTGCATAGGGAATAGCTCCTCTCAGTTCTATGAGAGGTACCATAGAAACCAGGAATACTATCAGATATTTTATTACCAGTTTTTTCATATTTATCTCCAGGTTATTATTTATTGGCAGCAAAATCCCGCCCTATAATCGTAAAGCCGGTACCTATTGTACCATATAAAATAAGGTCTGTCTAAAATTGATTACTGATTATTACATTCATTCTTTCAATCAATGTATCACCGTAATAATTCTCGTACATAGCCCGGCGGATTCCCTTAGGATCATTAGTGATAATGGAGTCCACATCCAGAAGCATCATGTCCTCCAACGTATCTTTATCATCTATAGTCCAGGCATAAACATCCTTTCCCGCCTTATGAGCTTTTTTTATAACTTCATTATTTATAAATCTGCTCTTTATGCTGAAACCGTCGGCATATTCTATGTTGTAAAAATCTCCCATGGCCATGGCCATAACATATATGGTCTTAATCTCCGGATCATAGTTCTTAATCTTCTTTATGGATTTATAAGTCAGGGATGCAACCACGCAGTTATTATAATATTCATATTCACTTACTATTTCCGCCACACGCCGTTCAAGATTCTTATCAGTCTTTGCAGGCTTCAGTTCAATATTCACTTCAGCTCTGTCGCCTATAAGTTCAATTGCTTCCTGCAGAGTAGGAATCTTTTCATTCTCATAAAGTTCTTTATTCTTTCCTTTGAATTTTGCTCCTGCACTAATCTTCTGAATCTCCGCATAAGTAAGCTTTCCAACCTTTTTATCCACACCGCAGGTACGTCTGAGATTCTCGTCGTGCATCACAACTATCTCTCCATCCTTTGTCTGTCGTACATCCAGTTCGATTACATCCGCGCCGTTCTCGATAGCTTTTTCAAAGGCGGCAAGTGTATTCTCCGGAGCCGACTTGGAATCTCCTCGATGGGCTGTGATGGTAACCTTATTTATATAATCCGCATTGATAGAGATTACATTATACCTTTTCAAAACATAGAAGCTGACATCCAGAAGGAGTGCCGCCACCAGAATTATAGCAAAGACTTTTCTTTCTTTATGGCTGCTCTTCTTAGCATCATATTCCTCATAATCATCTATGTTCGGAACACCCTCTTCAACCGGTGCAAGATTGTAAAATGTATTGCATATGTAACAGTAAACAAAAGGAAGTCCCAGAGTCAGATATATTCCGGAAGCCACCAGCTTTATTGCTTCATAAATAAAACCGGCGATACGGATTCCTATGGTAGAATTAAGTATTGCCTTCAGGAAAGGTCCGGTGTAGTAGAACTGGATCAAAGCCGGAAGGCCTATACCCAGAATGCACCAGAGAATTATTCCAAGAGTCACTTTAAACCTTTTACCCTTCAAGGTTTCATCAGCTTCGTCTACTGCCTTTCTGAAGCTCACCTTCTCAACATTATATATATGAATTACAAAGATATACCTAAATGCATATAACATCAGCAACACATAAACCGCCGCAACCGCAATGGTAATATATTCATTGATGGTAATGATATCTATAACATATGGTGCCTTTATATTCAGCAGCATGAAATTCAGAAACACCGTTCCTGCCACAGGAAGATAACAAAGCACAAGTATAAGAACCGGGTAGTTTCTTGGTCTCAGAGTTTTTAAAACTGTTCTGAAACCATGTAAATACATTCTGAAAGGATTAGTTTTTTTAAGTATATTTGCTCTATGATACGCGTAACTCACAGCTGATACATTTAGAATTATATAGGCTGAAGCGAATACCAGCATAATAAATATCAGCGCATAAGTTGAAGGTGATTTAAAGAATCTGACAACCGTCTCCTTGGTCAGATATGAAACGCCTGACAGATTTACTGCCAGGCTGATAAAAGCATAATATAAAGGAATAAGCACAGCAAAAGACACTGTCAGATGAATAAGTGCAAAAAGTATGTTGTATGTCATATTAAATCTTAACAGTTTTATGCTGTCTTTAAAATTCTTCATTACATTCACTCACTTATAATAATAACATCGCATCTCCAAAGGAGAAGAAACGATATCTTTCTTTAACTGCCTCTTCGTAGGCTTTAATAACATCGTCTCTATTATAAAACGCAGACACCAGCATAATCAAGGTAGATTCAGGCAGGTGGAAATTAGTAATAAGGCTATCCACAACCGTGAACTCATATCCCGGATATATAAAAATACCGGTCCAGCCTGAAGCCGGTTTTATTTCCTTTTCCGGCTCGGCTTTACTGATGCCCTGAGCCTTTCCAACAGTTTCAAGAGTTCTGGTACTGGTTGTACCAACAGATATAATACGTCCACCATTTTTTCTGGTTTCATTTATTATATCAGCAGCCTCCTGAGATAATTCATAATACTCTGTATGCATATGGTGGTCTTCTATCTTCTCCACCTTAACCGGACGAAACGTACCAAGTCCCACATGAAGAGTGAGACGGGCTATATTAATACCCTTGTTTTTTATCTCCTCCAGAAGCCCCTCAGTAAAATGCAGGCCGGCAGTAGGTGCAGCCGCACTTCCCTGATGCTTAGCATATACAGTCTGGTATCTGTCCTTATCCTGCAGCTTATGTGTGATATATGGCGGAAGGGGCATCTCTCCAAGTTTATCCAGAACCTCTTCCCAGATTCCCTCATATTCGAACCTGATAAGCCTGTTGCCTTCCTCCACAACCTCAAGAACCTCAGCCCTTAGCACCGGGTTCGACACATCACCAAAAACAACCCTCGCTCCCGGCTTCATCTTCTTTCCCGGCTTCACAAGACACTCCCAAACCCTGGAGTAACCCATTGGGGTCTGACCCCTTTGGGTTGATTCTTTCAGGAGCAGTACTTCCACTGCTGCGCCTGTGTCTTCTTTGGTTCCAAGAAGTCTGGCGGGGATAACTTTAGTGTCGTTTACCACCAGACAGTCACCGGGATTAAGATATTCTAAAACATCATGAAATATCTTATGTTCTATCTCACCAGAATCACGATGTATTACCATGAGTCTGGATTCATCTCTTTTTTCCAGTGGGTCCTGAGCTATCAGTTCCTCCGGAAGTTCATAATAGAAATCTTTAACATCCATTTATTTTCCCTGCCTGTAGCTTAAGCTCTGATTTCAATATTTTGCGCCTTTAATGCCTCAAGAATCTTATCAATAGCAGGATTCACTTCCTCATCCTTCAGGGTATGGTCAACGCTTCTGAAGGAAAGTGAGAAGGCAACGCTCTTCTTACCTTCGCCAAGTTGCTCTCCCTCATATACATCAAAGAGTTCAAGGGTTTCAAGGTATTTTCCTGCATTCTTTCTGATTATCTTTTCTATATCACCAACATATACTTCCTTATTGCATACCAGTGCAAGGTCTCTT
>JAILMQ010000177.1 GCA_024692605.1 Eubacterium sp. | reverse complement strand
TAGAAGGAGGAGTATATGGATCCGAGAAGTAGTAATAGAGATAAGGTTTCGACGGGGAATTCTAAGGGGGTTCATCGTCGTGGTGAGGGCCTGGGAACCGGGCCGGTTGGAAGGCAGGATACGTATGCAGGAAGGACCGGTGGTTCGGGAAGTTCAGGTGGCGGAAACCGTGCGGCGAAGATTGGCGGTGGCTCCGGTGGACTTATCATTATTATAATTATTATATTCTTCCTGATGCGCGGCGGCGGTGGTGGTGTCAGCACAAGTACCAACACCGGTCAGCAGACGAATTATAATTCAAACAGCACAAGTGGCGTGGGAACAGGAACCACAAGCAGCTCATTTGGCGACGTGACAAGTCTGTTTGGTGGATTTGCCGGCGGTTCGACTTCAGCCGGATGGCAGAACGGACTTAATAACACAGGAAAGCTTAATACAAATGTGGCTAGCGGCTCTCGTGAAAAGAGAACGAAGATACTTGGCGACGGCAAGGATACGGTTACCATTATGGTTTACATGTGCGGTACTGACCTGGAGTCCCGTGCGGGCATGGCCTCCAACGATCTTCGCGAGATGGCTGCTTCAAAGCTTTCTGAAAATATAAATATCATTGTTTACACAGGTGGATGTACTAACTGGAAGACTCAGGGCATCAGCAACAAGACCAATCAGATCTTCAAGGTTTCCGCAGGCAAGATGGAGCTCCTTGAGGATAATGATGGCGACAGGCCTATGACAGATCCGGAGACACTGACACATTTTATAAAATATGCCGCAGAGAAATATCCCGCAAACAGGCAGGAGCTTATTTTCTGGGATCACGGCGGTGGCTCATTAACAGGCTACGGCTACGATGAGAAGCATAAGAATGCCGGCTCCATGGACCTGGTTGAAGTGGCCAGTGCTCTGAAAAATGCAGGCGAAACATTTGACTTTATCGGATTTGATGCTTGCCTCATGGCGACTCTTGAGACAGCGGTTGTATGCGAAAAATATGGTGATTACCTTATCGCTTCCGAGGAGACTGAGCCGGGAGTTGGCTGGTACTACACAAAGTGGCTGGATGAGTTCAGCAAGGACACCAGCATGCCGACTATCGAGGTGGGTAAGCATATCGTAGATGGTTTCGTAGAGGAATGTAATCGCGTGTGCCGCGGACAGAAGACGACTCTTTCAGTCCTTGACCTTGCGGAGTTTTCAAACACCGTTCCTAAGAAACTTAATGAATTCTCCAAAGCAAGTAAAGAGAAGATTAAGGGTACAGATTTCAAGGTGATTGCGGACGCAAGAGCAGGATCAAGAGAATTTGCCACATCCTCAAAGATTGATCAGATTGACCTTGTTAACTTCGTTAATTCCGTTGGAACTGACGAGGGTAAAGCTCTCAGCGATGCTGTAATTGAAGCAGTCAAATATAATCGAACATCCGACACAATGACAAATGCATATGGCATGTCCATATATTTTCCAAGAAGTAAGCCGTCGAAGGTTGATACGGTTACTTCTATAAATGAAGCTATAGGCGTGGATAGTGAATACAGTCAATGCATCAAGGCCTTTGCGGGACTTGAGACTACCGGCCAGATTTCAGCCGGTGGCGAGGCTTCACCTCTCGGCTCAATCTTTGGGGCGGCTACAGGCGGAAGCTCAACCTCAGGAAGCGACGCAATCGGAACCTTGTTAAATGCGTTCCTTACCAGCGGACGTAATATTGAAGGAATTGACCGGGATGCAACACATTTCATGGATGATTCTGATGCGTATGATCAGGATGCTGCAGTCGAGTACGTTGCAAACAACCAGTTTGATCCGTCGAAGCTCAAATGGACTGAGGAGAGTGATGGTAGTCATACATTGGACCTGCCAAAGGAGCAGTGGCAGCTGATCCAGAATCTGCAGGTAAATATGTTTGTTGACGATGGTTCCGGCTATCTGGACATGGGACTCGATAACATGTATTACTTCACAGAGGACGGCAAGCTCATAGGTGATACGGATAATAAATGGTTCTCCATCGATAATCAGCCTGTTGCTTTCTATTACGAGGACACAACTGAGACTGAAGGCGGCGACACCATAGTTCAGGCCAGAGTTCCTGCATACGTGGACGATGTGAGATGTAACTTAATAATTATATTTGACAAAGCCCATCCAGGCGGATACATCGCAGGTGCGAGATACGACTACACCGACGATTTGAATGAATTTGGAATCGAAGATAGCGGCGATGCTGCGACAAATATAGAAGATATCTCTGATATTCCTGTTGCAAAGGGTGTGACAGAGCTGGAAGAAGGAGCAAAGATCGATTTTATCTGTGACTATTATGATTATGATCAGCACTATGTTGACAGCTACTATCTGGGTGAACAGTGGACATATAGCAAGAGTGCAACACTTTCATACGAAGATGTAGGTGCACCATCCAGAATCACATACTTGTTAACAGATATATACAACAGCGAATACTGGACACCGGCAATTGAGCAGTAACATACCAAAGTAACCCATTGGGGTCAGACCCCCTTGGGTTAACCCAAAGGGGTCTGACCCCGATGGGTTGAAATTATTTAAGGAGCTTGATGAATATGATTAACCAACATAATTGTTTTACAAAGAAAATTATTTGTGCGTTTCTGGCAATGGCTGTGACCTTCTGTGTATTTGCAGTTGCTCCAATGAAAGATGTAAATGCTGCAGAAAACGTTAATCCTGCCGGAACTAACATTTCAATCGAAACGGCGGCGCCATACACATTTGGTAAAAAAATCACAGGTGAGTTCACCCAGGATAAGCTGCACGACTACTATATCTTAAATGTAAAGAAAAACGGTTTCGTTACATATACTGTTGATTCCCAGCTGTTTAATCACGCATTTTACATATATAATAAGAACAAAACTCTGATTCATATGGAAGGAAAGATCGAGGCCGGAAATAATAGCTATAAGATATTCCTTGCAAAGGGAAAGTATTTTATATAGACATAGCCAAGTCAGGCGATTTCGGGACTTACACATTTAAACTTTCATTCAAAGCCCTGCCGAAGGCAAAGATTAAAAAGATAAAGCAGAAAAAATCCGACATGTACGGATATGCCATGTTAAATGTAAAACTAGCGAAAAATTATGAAGTAAATGGATATCAAGTTGCAATATCTCAAAAAAAGAACTTCAAGAAATCTAAAAAGCAAAATGTAGTAAAAGGTTATAGCCAATCAGCTTTGTTTGATGTAAAAAAGGGAAAAACTTACTATGTTAAAGTCAGAACCTATGTATTAGATAGTAGTGGAAAAGAATGCTACTCAGCTTGGAGCAAAGCCAAGAAAGTCAAGATAAAGTAACCCAAAGGGGTCTGACCCCAATGGGTTGAAATTTCATAAAAAATAAAAAAAGTTTTAAAAATATTTATTTTTTTAAAACTTTTTTAAATCTCGTCTGTCTTATATATGAAAACAACAAAAAAAGATGCAAATGGGGACATTTCCCAAGGTATCGGTTTAAAGAAAAGGAGACGACGAATATGAAGAAAGTAGGCAAAAGAGTTTTTAGTTTAGTTTTGGCAATGGCAATTGTTTTTGGAATGATCTGCATCAATAAAGCAGATGTTGATGCTGCATCCACTATAAGTGATGGTGAATACTATGTTCTGACATGCTTCACAAAGACGTTCAAGAAAAAGAACGGGTATCTTATAATAAAAATGAACAAATCGACGATTGACAAAAGTGACGAATACAGAAATGTTAATCGTACAGAGATGAAAGTCAAAATATCCAATAAATGTAAGTGCTATTTTAAAACAACTAATCTTTCATATACCAAAGTATCAAAGCCAAAAAGAACTACATTTAAAAAGATACAGAAAAGAGTTCAGTATAATAGAAAAATGTATAAAACTAATTTCAGTAAAGTTGATACCATGGGAACTAGAATAGTTGTAAAAAATGGCCAGGTAGTTAAGATAGTATATACAAAGGGATTTGTAGGAGCTTCATAAAGCAAAAACAACCCAAAGGGGTCTGACCCCAATGGGTTAGAAAATGTCACGTAAAACTAAAAGAAAGCAGAGGTAAAGAATATGAAAATGAATAAAAAAGGCGTTTCAAAGAAGGTTTCAACAAGAATTCTCAGTATGATTATGGCGTTAGCGATTACATTTGGCATGATAATTGCTTCACCGATGAAGAAGGTAAATGCTTCAAGCAATTGTTCAAATCCGGGAACAAAGTTAGTTTGGAATACAAAGTATTCGGGTACTCTTGATGCGAGAGGACTTGGAGTAGGTGCTGATAACTATTACAGATATGATTTCAGCGTTGATAAATCAGGAACACTTAGTATTAGTGCAGATATCGATTCACTTAGTTTCGGAAGTTTTATGTACTTCTATATATATGATGTATCTAATAAATTAGTTTGTTCTGTATTATGTCAGAATGGTCATAAGGACTTAGGAGCTTATTTAATAGCCGGTGATTATTATCTTACAGCTGATGGAATCGTTCCGGGAGATAACTGCAACTTCTCATTCACAAGTACTTACGAAGCATGTAATGAAACTGCAACTGAATCTATTTATAAAAAGAACAATACAACAGATACTGCAACACCGTATACACTGGGCAAGCAGTACACAGGATATATAGCACATAATGATTATGAAGACTATTATGTTTTCAATATGAAGGCAAACGGATTCGTTACATATTCAGTCGATTCAAAGCTTACTAAACATAAAATAGAGATAACAAATACATTTGGCGATATAACATATAAGCAGGCCGGCATTGAGATGGGAAATGCGAAATATAAATTTTTCCTTCCTAAAGGAAAATATTATCTCAAGGTTGAACAGGATGGCTGGGTTGGAGCTACTTATACATTTAACTTAAAGTATTCAAAACTTCCAAAAGTTAAAGTAAAAAAGATTAGATCGAAAATGTATTCTAAAGATAGAAGTACCTTAACTGTTAAATTCACCAGAAACAGCAATGTTGATGGATATCAGGTGATGGTTTCTCCAAAAAAGAATTTTAAAGCCGGAAAGAAAACTGTTACGGTTAATATGAATACAGCAAACTCAGCAATTATTGATTCGGTAAAAAGACATAAAACCTATTATGTGCGAGTTAGAACTTTAAAAACTGCTCCGAACGGAAAGAGTTATTACTCAGCCTGGAGCAAGGTGAAGAAGATAAAGACAAAGTAATTGTAAATCAAAAACAACCCAAAGGGGTCTGACCCCGGTGGGTTGAAAATGTTGCCGTGGGGGCTGTCCCTGTGATAAAGACTTTGTTATATTAGTAACATAATTATTTTTATGGAGGTAATTTAACATGAGGAAATTACAAAGTTCAAAAACTAAGATCAAATCGCGATTTTTGGCAATGCTTTTAGTGGTCATATGCATTTTATCTGCTGTTTATAGTCCATCTATGAAAGAGGTGGATGCAGCCGGTAAAAAAGTATATGTTTATGTTTTACAAAGTAAAACTCAAGGCGGGTACAAAACTACATACAAATATAATAAATACGGTTTACTTGTTAAAATTGGTGATCTGACAACACTTAAATACGACTCAAAGAAAAGAATAAAGAAATATGTGAATAAGGCTGCTACAGGTATGATAAGACATAATACTGTTACTTATACCTATGACAAAAAAGGCAGAATCAAGAAAATGCATAGTGATGGTTCACATGAATCAAATACATATACCTATACATATTCTTATGATAAAAAGAATAGAGTATCTAAGATGTCTATTGTATTTGATAATTATCCTAATAGTTTACATGAGGAGAAATGTGTTTATAACAATAAGAATCAGTTGATAGAGCATATTTCCGGTAGCAGCACAACAAGTTATTCTTATGATAAGTATGGAAATCTGGCGCGGGACGGATCAAAAACTTATCAAAACTCCTATAATAAAAAGAAATGTTTGGTAAAAAAAGGTTATGTTTTCAATGGCCAATATTATGAATTAACTTATAAGTATAAAAAAATAAAAGTTGATAAAAAATATGTGAAAAAGATTAAGAAACAACAATGGGCATTACTGAATGATGATGTTCAGTTTTTATTCCCTCAATATGGATAATAAATAATTTAATATGTACAACCAATAAAAAGATGCCAGGGATTTCTCCCTGGCATTTTTCAACCTACTGAGTCAACCCACCGGGGTCAGATCTCTTCGATGGATGTGTGCCATTCCTGAAGTGAGTGGATGTTGCCGAGGTGGCGCTTCTTCATGTGGTCGATTCCTTCAGCGGCAGCACGTCCGGCTGCGATTGTTGTGATGTAAGGCACTTTGTACTTGATGGATGCCTTACGGATGTATGAATCGTCGTGAACGGATTCCTTGCCGGATGGTGAGTTGATGATCAGCTGGATCTGACCGTTGGAGATCAGGTCGAGGATGTTTGGACGTCCTTCGTACAGCTTCTTAACTTTCTCAACCGGTATGCCGGCAGCTTTTATTGTTTCAAATGTATTGCCTGTTGCAAGTATCTTAAATCCGTTGTCAGCCAGGATTCTTGCAACTTCCGGAGCCTCAGGTCTTTCTGAACGGTTCAGTGAGATGAGTGCAGTACCTTCAAGCGGGATATCAGCCTTAGCAGCTTCCTGAGCTTTGAAGTAAGCTCCACCGGAAGACTGTGACATTCCCAGAACCTCTCCGGTTGAACGCATCTCAGGTCCGAGGATCGGATCAACCTCAGGGAACATGTTGAATGGGAATACAGCTTCTTTAACTCCGTAATAAGGAATCTTACGCTCCTTAAGTTCAGGTACAGGTGACGGACGACCTGTCAGCTCTGAAGTGATTATATCTGTAGCAAGCGGAACCATTCTGATACCGCAGACCTTGGAAACAAGTGGAACAGTACGTGATGCTCTGGGGTTAGCCTCAAGCACGTATACAACGCCATCTTCAATAGCGTACTGCATATTCATAAGTCCCACAACATGCATTTCCTCTGCAATCTTACGAGTATACTCTTTAATGGTTGCCAGGTTTTCTTCACTTATATGCTTAGAAGGAATTATACATGCTGAATCACCTGAGTGAATACCTGCAAGCTCGATATGCTCCATAACAGCAGGTACATATGCATGTGTTCCGTCTGATATAGCATCTGCCTCACACTCAGTAGCGTGGTGCAGGAATCTGTCGATAAGGATTGGTCTGTCAGGTGTAACACCAACAGCAGCTTCCATATAGCCTGTCATGCTTTCATCGTCATAAACCACTTCCATACCACGTCCACCAAGAACGTAGGAAGGACGAACCATAACAGGATAACCGATCTGGTTTGCAATCTTGATAGCTTCTTCAACTGTGGTAGCCATTCCTGCCTCAGGCATCGGGATGCCAAGCTTATCCATCATAGCGCGGAACAGGTCTCTGTCCTCAGCAAGATCGATAACCTCCGGAGAAGTACCAAGAATCTTAACGCCGTTCTTCTGAAGATCAGAAGCAAGATTAAGTGGTGTCTGTCCACCGAACTGGGCGATAACACCAACCGGCTTTTCCTTCTTATAGATTGAAAGAACATCCTCAAGTGTAAGCGGCTCGAAGTAGAGCTTATCTGATGTATCATAGTCAGTTGAAACCGTCTCAGGGTTACAGTTAACAATGATAGTCTCAAATCCAAGCTTCTTCAGTGACTTAGCAGCATGAACGCAGCAGTAGTCGAACTCGATACCCTGACCGATACGGTTAGGACCGCCACCAAGAATCATGATCTTAGGTTTATCTGTCTTTATCTCATTTTTATCTATGTCACAATAAGTAGAATAGTAGTAAGCACTGTCCTGAGTTCCTGATACGTGAACTCCCTGCCATGCCTCAACAACGCCGATCTTCTCGCGAGCCTCGCGGATTGAATCTTCGCTGATCTTAAGAATCTCTGAAAGATACTTATCTGAGAATCCGTCCTTCTTAGCCTGAGTCAGATCCGCATCAGAAGGAACCGCGCCGGTGTACTTCTCAACCAGCATTTCTTCTTCATCAACCAGCTCTTTCATCTGCTCGATGAAATAAGTCTTAACCTTGGTGATCTCATGAATTTCCTCAACAGTAGCTCCCTTACGAAGCGCCTCATACATCTGGAAATGTCTTTCGGACGATGGTGTAATGAGAGCCTGAAGCAGCTGCTCCTTAGTCCAGTTGTTGAAATCCTTAACATGTCCTAGACCATAGCGTCCCTTCTCCAGAGATCTGATAGCCTTCTGGAAAGCTTCTTTATAATTCTTACCGATGGACATTACTTCACCAACGGCACGCATCTGTGTTCCAAGCTTGTCCTCAACACCCTTGAACTTCTCAAATGCCCAACGAGCGAACTTGATTACAACATAGTCGCCGTCCGGAACGTATTTATCAAGAGTTCCGTATTTGCCACAAGGTATTTCGGATAATGTAAGACCTGACGCCAGCATTGCTGAAACAAGTGCGATCGGGAATCCGGTAGCCTTTGAAGCAAGAGCAGAAGAACGTGATGTACGAGGGTTGATCTCGATAACAACGATTCTGTCTGTAACAGGGTCGTGAGCAAACTGAACATTAGTTCCACCGATAACCTGGATGGCATCAACGATTGCATAAGCCTGCTTCTGAAGTCTCTGCTGAACTTCTTCGGATATTGTAAGCATTGGAGCAGAGCAGAAGGAGTCACCTGTATGAACTCCCATAGGATCGATGTTCTCGATAAAGCAGACAGTGATCATGTTGCCGTCCTTATCACGAACAACCTCAAGCTCAAGCTCTTCCCAGCCGCTGACACATTCCTCAACAAGAACCTGTCCAACGAGAGAAGCCTTAAGACCTCTTGCACAAACGGTCTGTAACTCTTCCTTATTATATACAAGACCGCCGCCGGCACCACCCATGGTGTAGGCAGGACGCAGCACGACCGGATAGTGCAGTTCATCCGCGATTTCCAGCGCTTCC
>JAILMQ010000176.1 GCA_024692605.1 Eubacterium sp. | reverse complement strand
TGATGGAGACCATGTAGAAAATAACTTTAAAGAAACAAACAGCAACAATAAACAGCTGAGTGTGGAAATTGATGCCGGCAGCGTATCAGTAGAATTTTAAGAGTAAAAAATATACCAAGGGGTCTGCCCCTTGGTATATTTTTGGTTTATTTTCCGTTTTCTGATGAATACATCATATCTGCGATAGCGGCAATATCAAGACCGTTAAGATCTTCTCCTGTTGCAGATAAACTATATTTGATACCGATTTCTATGTCGTACCATTCAATAAGCATTGCATCCATGTCATTTGCATCATTTTCATCGCCAACGTAGCTTGAGGATTTGTAGGTGCAGTTTCCGTCGCCCCAGTTGGAGAATTTACCATCTGATACACCGGCCCAGGTATAATGCATTCCTGAGATGTCTTCGTCCTCAGGCGCTCCATACTTTTCTCTTGCACAGTAATCAGTTCCGTCCAATGTGAACTGAAGCTGAATCAGCTTGGGATCTTTTTCTGCGGCATCCTTTTCTGTAAGTGACTGCCAGCTTATATCAGTTGCACCATCCGGTGCTTTAAAGGATCTTGGCACCTCTGCCTTTGCGTCCTCCTCTGTAATATCAATCCATGGATTAGCCATGCCCTCTGTAGGAGCCTCTGTCTCAGTCTTTTTCGATGATGAGCATCCACATAATGATGCTGCGATCATACTTGCAATTAGCATTAATACTACTAATTTCTTCATACGCACCTCCGTATATTAATTAAATTTTTATCTATAACTGATCCACTATTTTTCTGTTAATTCTTCTGAAGAAGAATAGTGAGAGAAGCAGGGAAGCAATTTCCGCAATTGGAAATGCAAACCATACGTATTTTAATTCTCCGCTCTGTGCCAGCATCCAGGCGGCGGGGATAAGAACTACCAGCTGTCTTCCTATAGATATCATAAGGGAATATTTGCTTTTTGCAAAGGCCTGAAATATAGAACCCATTGCAATACATGCTCCCGCAATGGGGAAGGAGAGGCTGATGATCCTAAGTGCCGGAATTCCAAGGCTTATCATATTATCTGATGCATCAAAGATCTTAAGCAAAAGTCCGGGTATAAGCCAGAATGCTATCATTCCGAAAATCATTATTCCCATTGCCAGTTTTAATGAGAAGCTGAGAGCCTCCTTAATCCTGTCTCTTTTCCTTGCGCCGTAATTATATGCGAGTACAGGTATGAGACCGTTGTTAAGTCCGAATACCGGCATAAAGATGAAACTCTGGAGTTTAAAATATGCTCCAAACACAGCGACAGCTGTGGAGGAAAAGGTATCCAGTATCTTATTCATGAAATAAGTCATTACCGATCCGATGGACATCATAAGTATTGATGGAATACCTATGGCATAGATGTTCTTTATGGTTTTCCAGGATGGCTTAAATATCTTCTTTAAAGATATCTGAATTTCTATATTATATTTTACATTTAAGAAAAGTCCAAGGCATGCTGCGACGCATTGACCGCACACCGTTGCATAGGCTGCACCCTCTACGCCTAAGGCAGGGAAGCCAAGGAGGCCGAAGATCAAGATAGGATCAAGTATCATATTGACCACTGCACCTGTGATCTGGGAAGCCATACTTAGCAGTGTACGACCTGTGGACTGAAGAAGCCTTTCAAAGGTCATTTGCAAAAATACACCTAGGGAAAGCATGCAGCAGATACCAAGATATGCAGAACCCATTTCGGCAATTGTGCCGTTGGATGTCTGGGATCTGATAAAGGGTTCAGCCACATATATACCAATCGGTATAAATATAATGAAATGAATAATTGCAAGGAGAATACCGTTATTGGCAGCCTTGTTGGCACGCTTTTGTTTCTTTTCTCCCAGGGCCTTGGAAAGGATGGCATTTATACCAACTCCGGTACCGCTTCCCACAGAGATTATCATCATCTGAAGTGGAAAGGCAAGGGTTACTGCTGTAAGGGACTCCTCGCTTACATGAGATACAAACATACTATCAACAATATTGTACAGCGCCTGCACCAGCATGGATATCATCATTGGAATTGACATGGATACGATGAGCTGCTTTACCGGCAGCACACCCATCTTATTTTCAGCAACAGCACCGTCCTTTTCTGCATTTGCCTCTTTTGTTTCAACTAATTCTGTTTCCACAGTATTATTTTCTATCACGTTATTTTCCTTCTTAATTACAATTTCCTATAAAAAACAATACTATACGATATATGTCTTGAAAAGATTTGTCAATATTCGTGTTGCTTTGACTTTTATAAACTATGTAATTATAATAGCCTATTAGAGGGCTTTTATAGCTCAGATAAATGTAATTCAGGAGGAAACTGTTTTGAAGCTTGGTGTAATCGGAGCCGGAAATATGGCCAGTGCCATAATCGGCGGTATTGTAAATAAAGGAATAATGAAGGGAAATGAAATAATATGTTCATCTCCTGTTGAGGCAGAAAGAAAAAAAGCAGAGGATAGCTTTGGCATCAATACAACTGCTGATAATAAAGAAGTTGTAGATAAGGCTGAAATACTTCTTCTGGCAGTTAAGCCACAGGTGATTCCGGTTGTGGTTGAAGAGATAAAGGCTTCAGTTAAGGAAGATCAGCTGATAATCTCTATTGTTGCAGGCAAATCCATCGCCTGGTATAAGGAAGCCTTCGGAAAAGAATTAAAGCTTATCAGAACCATGCCTAACACTCCTGCACTTGTGGGAGAAGGAATGACCGGAGTAAGCCCTGCCCCTGCAGTTTCTGAGGAGGAGCTGGGAAAGGCTCTTGAAATTCTCGGTGCCTTTGGAAAAGCAGAGGTTGTTCCTGAAAATCTGATGGATGCTGTTGTTTCAGTATCCGGAAGTTCACCTGCTTATGTGTTTATGATGATTGAAGCCATGGCTGATGGAGCAGTTAAGCTTGGAATGCCTAGAAATAAAGCTTATACATTTGCTGCACAGGCAGTGCTTGGAAGTGCAAAAATGGTTCTTGAAACCGGAAAGCATCCGGGAGAACTTAAAGATATGGTTTGTTCATCTGCAGGTACAACTATTGAAGCTGTACAGGTTCTTGAGGAAGCAGGATTCCGCGCTTCACTTATAGATGCAATGGAAGCCTGTGCCGAAGTTTCACGCCGACTTTAAAAAGTATACCAAGGGGTCTGCCCCTCTGGTATACCTGGATATGATTTATGATGGAGCATAGGTATGATAGAAAAGAAAGCATATGCAAAGGTTAATCTTTCTCTGGATATTACCGGGAGACGTGAGGACGGATATCATCTTGTGAAGATGGTAATGCAGTCCCTGGATATTGCAGATGTTCTGACCTTTGAGAAAAAGAAGGTGTCTGGTGGAGGAAATGTGTCAAAGATAGAAACTCTTCTGAAGGATACGAGATATGAGGGTGGGGCAGATGCGTCAGCTGATAACAACCAGAGTAAATCCGAAAGTTCTCTGGGAGTTCTTCCCATGGGGGAGGACAATCTGGTTTATAGAGTTGCTGAGCTTATGCTTAAAAAGTATGTATGGCCGAAGGATCCGAATGCAGGTGTAAAAATAACCCTGGAAAAGAATATTCCGATAGCTGCCGGAATGGCAGGTGGAAGCAGTGATGCTGCAGCTACATTTAAAGGTATAAATGAACTGTTTGAACTGGGAATTCATGATACAGAGCTTATGCAGATGGCGGTGGCTCTTGGTGCTGATATTCCTTATTGTATTATGGGCGGTACTGCACTTTCCGAGGGCATAGGTGAAAAGCTGACAAGGCTTCCTGATATACCGAAGGTTCAGTTTCTTGTTGCTAAGCCAAATATCTCTGTTTCAACAGCGGAGGCTTACGGCGGATATGACAACATGCTGGAAAGTGTTTCCACAGATGGTCTTCGGGATAAAACTACAGGAAATATGTTCCGTCGTCCGGATGTGGATGAACAGGTAGATGCCATCTATGCCGGCAGTATTAATAGGATTGCAGCGGGTATGTCAAATGTATTGGAACTGGTTACTGCATCCAATCATCCTGAGATTAATATTCTTGAAAATATAATGAAAGATGCAGGTGCGCTTAATGCCATAATGAGCGGTAGCGGCCCAACTGTTTTCGGAATATTTGAGAATGCGGAAAAAGCTAAGTTCGCCAAATCCAAATTATTGGAAACCGGAATAATAGAACAGCTCTTTATTACCGGTCCGGTTTTTTAAAAGGGGTAAGATATGTCTAAAGGAATCTTTATAACTATGGAGGGACCGGATGGTTCCGGAAAATCAACTCAGATAGCTTTATTAAAAGAGTATCTTGAGACCGAAGGCTATGATGTTATCATAACCAGGGAACCTGGTGGAACAGTGATCAGTGAAGCCATCAGAGAGGTTATTCTGAATAAGGACTTTACCGAAATGTCACCGGTAACGGAAATGCTTTTATATGCAAGTGCCAGAGCCCAGCTTATTGCAGAGCTGGTTGGTCCTGCCCTTGAGGAAGGAAAAGCAGTAATTAGTGACAGATTTGTTGATTCCTCCCTTGTATATCAGGGAATGGCCCGTGGCCTGGGAGTGGAAATGGTTTATGAGGTTAATAAGCAGGCTATAGGAAAGTATATGCCTGATGTTACATTTCTCCTTGATCTTCCTGCGGAGGTTGGTATCAGCCGAAAGAAGGATCAGAAGGAGCTTGACCGTATGGAACTTGAAAGTCTTGAGTTCCACAAAAAGGTGGCGCAGGGCTATAGAGATATGGCAGCAAGATTTCCGGAAAGAATAAAAACTATAGATGCGACTTTACCTATAGAAGAGATATGTGGTATCATAAAAGGTGACGTAAGAGACATATTATCAGCCATGTAGTCTAAAGGAAGAGAGGTGACCGCCATGGACTTTAATAAAGTAGTCGGACATGAAGATATAATAAGTCATTTCAGAAGCAGTATTGAAATGGAACGAATAAGTCATGCATATATTCTTGGCGGTGATACCGGAAGTGGAAGATCTACCCTGGCGTTTTGCTTTGCAAAGGCGCTTCAGTGTGAGACCGGTGATTCTGAATCCTGTGGTGGATGTAAATCCTGTAAGCAGGCTGAAAGTGGTAATCATCCGGACATTATATATGTTACTCATGAGAAGCCGAATACGATTTCTGTAGATGAAATCCGTGAGCAGGTTGTTGATTCTATGCAGGTCAAGCCTTACAGCAGCAAGTACAAGGTGTATATTATAAAAGATGCTGAGAAGATGACGGAAGAGGCTGAAAATGCACTTCTTAAAACTATTGAGGAACCACCTGAATATGGTGTTCTCATCCTTATTACCAATGATCCTGAAAAGCTTTTGCCGACTATAAGATCAAGGTGCATCACCATTATGACAAAGCCTGTAAAGGAAAAGGATATTCGGCGTTATCTGGAAGAGAATTATGATATAGATGAAAAGAAGATTACATTTGCCATCGAATATGCCCAGGGCAATCTGGGTAAGGCTGTAATGCTTGCTACTAATTCTGAGTATGAGGAGCTGGTTAATTCTGTAATTCAGCTGGAGACAAACATTTATGATATGTCTATGGAGGAGATTTCAGAAGCAATTCAGCGTGCATCAAACTATAAAATGAATATAAATGATTACCTGGACCTGATGATGATGTGGTATAGAGATATCCTTGTTCTTAAGGTTACAGCAAGTCCTGATAAGATAATGTTTAAAGAGCAGTACAGTATTATTAATGGTCAGGCAAAATATCTTTCCTTTAACGAGCTTGAAGCAAAGTCAAAGGCTATCGAAAGTGCAAAGAGAAGAATCGAGGCAAATGCCAAGATGGAAGATA
The DNA here is from genome assembly GCA_024692605.1 of Eubacterium sp. Taxonomy (GTDB): domain Bacteria; phylum Bacillota; class Clostridia; order Lachnospirales; family Lachnospiraceae; genus Eubacterium_Q. The sequence continues at coordinate 11,440 of JAILMQ010000176.1, read as the reverse complement.
TCATGAGACTGCTAATCATGAGCTTAAAGGAAATATAAGTACATAGAAGGAGTATCGACCTGATGAAGGAAGTTATAGGCGTTAGATTCAGAACTAACGGCAAGATTTATTATTTCGATCCACTGGATTATCATGTAAATGTGGACGATGATGTTATAGTAGAAACCGCCAGAGGCGTTGAGTATGGTCAGTGTGTTCTGGGCCGAAGAGAGATAAAGGATACAAAAAGAATAGCCGGACTGAAGCCCATAATCAGACTGGCAACAGACGAAGATAAAAAGAAATATGAAGAAAATAAAGCTAAAAGTGCTGAGGCCTTTGTAACCTGTGAGAAGAAGATTCAGGAGCATGGGCTGAAGATGAAGCTTATCTCAACAGAGTATACATTTGATAACAGCAAGGTTCTTTTCTACTTCACAGCAGATGGAAGAGTTGATTTCCGTGATCTGGTTCGTGACCTTGCATCTGTTTTCAGAACAAGAATTGAGCTTAGACAGATCGGTGTCCGTGATGAGGCAAAGATCTGCGGCGGAATCGGAATGTGTGGAAGAGAGCTGTGCTGTCACAGCTGTATGTCAGAGTTTAATCCTGTTTCCATTAAGATGGCAAAGGAGCAGAATCTTTCCCTTAATCCTACAAAGATTTCCGGTGTCTGTGGAAGACTTATGTGCTGTCTGAATCATGAGCAGGCTACCTATGAATATCTGAATAGCAAGATGCCATCTGTTGGAGATAATGTAACTTCCAAGGACGGAGTGTCCGGCCAGGTTGCAAATGTAAATGTAATGCGTCAGACTGTCAAGATCATCATCACTGATGAAGAAGGCAATAAGGACATGGTTGAATACAAGGTTGAGGATCTTAAGTTCAAGCCAAAGAAGCGTCGTAAGTTTGAAAAGAAGGATGAAACAAGCGACAAGGAGCTGGCTGCATTAGAAGCACTTGAGAAAGAAGAAAGTGGTAGCAGATTTGATTAATAGTATTCAGGATAACGAATTACTTAGAGATAACGAAAGAATAGATGATTTAGAGGTAAATGGGTTCCGTATAATACAGAACCCTTTTTACTTCTGTTTCGGAATGGACGCAGTTCTCCTGGCGAACTTTGCCAACATAAAGCCGGGCTCAGAGGTAATTGATCTGGGAACAGGAACCGGCATAGTTCCCCTTCTTCTTGCGGCGAAAAAAAAAGGCAGCAGCTGGACAGGCATAGAAATCCAGGAAGAGATGGTAGAGATGGCCCAAAGAAGTGTTCAGCTGAATAAGGACCTGATCGAAGGAGAATTAAAGATACTTTGCGGTGACATTAAAAACATAAGGGAAATGTATCCTCCCGCGAAGTTTAACGCAGTTACCTCTAATCCCCCTTACATGAAGGAGAATTCCGGACTTAAGAATCCCAGCGATAACAAATATATATCCCGACATGAAGTAATGGTTAATCTGGAGGAAGTGATCAGTGCTGCTTCTTATTTATTAAAGACCAATGGAAGCTTTACCATGGTTCACAGACCCTCAAGACTTCCGGAGATAATGGAGCTGATGACCCGTTACAGACTTGAACCTAAAAGACTTCAGCTGGTTCAGCCTGCTGCAGATAAGGCGGCCAATATGGTTTTGATCGAGGGAATCAAGGAGGCAGGGAAAGAATGTAAGATTCTTCCGACCCTTAATGTTTACAAAGAAAACGGTGAATACACCGAGGAACTTCTGGCTTATTATGGAAAAGGAAAATAATATGGTAGGAAAGCTTTATCTGGTGGCAACACCAATAGGAAATCTGGAAGATATAACCTTCAGGGCAGTCAGAATCCTGAAGGAAGCAGATATGATAGCAGCAGAAGATACAAGAAACAGTATCAAGCTTCTGAATCATTTTGAGATAAAAAAGCCCATGACCAGCTATCACGAATTCAACAGATTCGACAAAGCAGATGTTTTGATAGATAAGCTGAAGGAAGGATGTACCATAGCGCTGATTACTGATGCAGGAACTCCGGGAATCTCAGATCCTGGAGAAGTATTGGTTGAAAAATGTGTTGAAGAGGGAATTCCTGTTATTCCTGTACCGGGAGCAGTTGCCGGAATCAATGCACTTATTGCCTCCGGGCAAAAAACCGGAAGATTTGTTTTCGAAGCATTTCTTCCTCAGGATAAAAAGGAAAGAAATGAGATTCTGGATAATCTAAAGGAAGAAACCAGAACTATTATTATTTATGAAGCACCTCACAGACTTCTGAAAACACTTACACTTTTAGAGGAAGCATTAGGCAGGGACCGAAGTATAACAATATGTAAAGAAATCACCAAGAAACATGAAAGCTTTGTTAAGACCAGATTAGGTGATGCGGTAGAGCTATATTCCTCAGGAAAGGAAGAACCCAGAGGGGAATATGTTCTGGTTATTGCAGGCAGATCCCGAAGGGAAATCGAAGAAGAAAACAGAAATAAATGGGAGTCCATAAGTATAGAGGACCATTTAAAGAAATATATTGAAGAAGGTCACACGAAAAAAGAAGCAGTAAAGCTCGTAGCAGAGGAAAGAGGAATTCCTAAAAGAGATGTGTATGCGGTCAGTATTGAACTTTGATAGCATAGTTCAAAAAAAGGTTTGTGATGACTAACTGGCCAGGGGTATAGTATACTTCGCCTAGGTAGTTAATTATTTATATTAAAGGAGGACCTATACTATGGCATTTGTAATTAGTGATTCATGCATTTCATGTGGAACATGTGCAGGTGGTTGCCCAGTTGGAGCTATTTCTGAGGGAGATGGACAGTTCGTTATCGACGCTGATTCATGCATCTCTTGTGGAGCATGTGCTGGAAGCTGCCCTGTTGGTGCAATTTCAGAAGGCTAATAGATAAAAGATAGTAAAATTGCTGAAAAAGAGTGGGAATTTTCTCACTCTTTTTTCTTGTTAGAAATTTTTTAATATGGTATATTCAAGATGTCGGTTGTAATATTTTTTTAGCTGATATGTGAGGTATATGATATGAAAAGATTTTTAGCATTTTTACTTATAGCAGCATTCATATTATCAATGCCGATGAATGTAGAGGCAGCTTCAAAAAAACTAAATAAAACAAGGGTTACTTTGCATGTTGGACAGTCTGTAACACTTTCCCTTAGAAACGGAAGAGTTGTTTCCTGGAGAAGTAATAACCGCCGTGTTGCTACTGTAAGTGCAGCCGGTGTAGTTACTGCAAAGAAGAAAGGAACAGCAGTTATTACATGTGTAGACAGCAATAGAAAAAAATATAAATGCAGAGTTACTGTCAAAAACCATAATTTCAAGATATTTAAGATTATAGGTGCAAAGAAGAATTCTCTAGGTTATTCGGTATATAAATGTAATGTATGCGGAAAAGTTCATAGAAGCAAATACTGTGTATACAGTCCTTCTGAAGCAAAGGTTTATAAAGACCTGGTTTCAATGAAGTCCAGTTATCCGGAGGGAACCAAATGGACCATCGATGATGGTTATTTCTGGGATGCCGGAGTTTATAGCGGCGGTTATGGCTGCGTGGGCTTTGCATTTCTCTTAAGTGATCATGCATACGGTAAGTACAATAAAGCCAGAAAGGTCAGTGGTTCAGGCTGGTATGATAATATCCGTGTAGGCGATATTATCAGAATCAATAATGATTCTCATTCAGTAACTGTTCTGAAGAAAAAGAAAAACAGCGTTGTGGTAGTGGAAGGCGCGTATAACGGCTCTGTTCACTGGGGCAGAGAGATTTCCATGGATTACATCAAAAAGACCGGTTCCTATCTGATAACCAGATATCCGGAAAAATAGTTCTAATATAATAAAATAACTTGCATAGACCTGTTACATTTGTTACTATACAAAGGAACATCGTAACAGGTCTATAGTTTTCTTTGCCGGTTCCGGCAACATTTCCCGTACTAAACTACAGATACTAATCGGATTTTTTGTTATGCTTTGAATAATGGATTAAAGGATTTTCTTATAGTGTCACAGACTGTACTGAATCTTTTTTAGCATGACTGAAGCTTCGAAAGGAAGGGAAGTGATAGCCTAAAATCACGTAATTTTGACGAATAAACGGGTATCAGACTTATTAGTCTGTTTGAAAAAATATGAGATACCTGCAAGGATTATAAACATTTCCGGAAATTTCTGCCCCTACAGAGATTTCCGGATTAAAAATAAGGATACAAAAAATTCACTAGACGAATTGGAATAATATGTTATTATATATGCTATGAAGATTGAAAGATTAAATGAAAACCAGTTAAGGTTTACGGTCTGGACGAAGGATTTTCCGGATAGCAATCTGACCATTGCTGATTTTGCCGGACATTCTGAAAAGGCCGAGGAATTAATTAAATACATGATGGACAAGGCCAAAGAAGAATTTGGTTTTGAAGCCAATGCCCAGTCGGTGGTTGTTGAAGCTATTCCTGTGAATAAGGATTGCATAGTATTCCTTATTACTAAGATGGATGAGGAGCATATCAACGATAAGTTTAGTTATATTCAGGATCTTCAAAAACAGGCTGTGGAAATGGCGAAGTCCCTAAAGGATGGTTCCATAGAGCTGTCAGATGAAAAGGAAGAGAAGGATAACATCTCTCCGGAAAGTTCTCCGGTAGACGAGAAAACCGGACAGACACTTCCTTACATGATCTACCAGTCAGTGGATATGGAACGTTTTATTACTGCGGCTCATATCGTAAAGGGTTATTATGACAGTGATAACACCCTTTATAAGCATTACGACGATACAACCTACTTCCTTCTGATGACCCACAACCGTAATTCAGAGGATGAGTTTAAGCAGGCCTGCAAGACCGTCAGAGAATTTGCAGAACCTTACAAATACACATATACCACAAAGTATTATATAGAAGAGCATTATAGAAAGATAATTCCTGACAATGCCCTTCAGACTTTAGCAGAATTATAAAAAGCATATCCCGCGAGATATGCTTTTTTTAATTCTATTCTGATTGATAAGTCGAAATTATTTCAGATCGTCATAATATTCAATTCTTCTGATGTGTCTTTCATCATTCGAGAAAGGTGTTTTGATAAATGTATCAACCACCTTAAGTGCAAGACCGGGGCCGATAACACGTGCACCCATACAAAGTACATTTGCATTGTTATGCTCTCTTGTGGCCTGTGCAGAAAATGTATCATGACACAGAGCAGCTCTGATTCCCTTCTTCTTGTTAGCTGCCATGGACATTCCGATACCGGTTCCGCAAACTAAGATTCCCAGTGCATCGGGAGTTGCCAGAAGCTCATTGGTGAGCTTTTCGGCATATATAGGATAATCGCAGGACTCCGGTGTATCACAGCCCACATCACTTACATCAAATCCCTTACCAATAAGATGATCAATGATTTCCTGTTTTAAATAATAACCACCATGGTCTGAACCGATAATAATCTTCATACTTTTCTCCTTTTTAATACTTTTCCTTTGTTTCATCATGAATAACCCATAGGGGTCTGACCCCTGTGGGTTGTTTTAGACGTAGATTACGTGCTGTCCGGCAGCTTTAAGGAGCCGGTTCATTATTGCACCACCAAGTTCATCTCTGTTAAAGCTTTCGCTTAAGATATAGTCTGCATTTAGTTTATCACATTCCCGAAGGGCTGCATACAGCTTTGAGCATACTGTTTTTCCACTGTCATCTTCTCCCAGCAGGATCAGATTGTCGGTATTATAACTTTTAGCGTTATCTGCTGTTGTTAATACAACAACCTTCTTTTTGCTATGCTGGCTGTCTTCCTTCATATGATATTCATCAAGGAGACTGTTAATCTTATTTATTACATTTTCCGTAACTTCTGAAGGCTTATCCTTATCCTCGATGATGCTGAGGCTTCCCTTTGGAGCATAATGTGTATATTTCATTCCCGGAGCCTTTGGTCTGAGGTTGGGATCCGGGTGGATGATGGCTTTATCAATATTTACAGTGCCTACAATATTCTCCAGCATCTTCTTTGTGATAAAGCCGGGGCGGAGAATAGTAGGAATATCTTCTGTCAGATCTACAATCGTAGATTCTATTCCAATTCCAACAGGACCTCCGTCCAGAATCACGTCAATCCTTCCGGTGAGGTCGTCGGCCACATGCTGGGCAGTGGTGGGAGATGGCTTTCCTGAAAGATTTGCTGATGGAGCAGCTATATATACACCGCTTTCCTGAATCAGACTGAGGGCCGCAGGATGGGAAGGCATACGGATAGCAACAGTCTTAAGTCCTCCGGTTGTTTCATCCGGAACTATATCAGCTTTTGGAAGTATTATAGTAAGTGGGCCCGGCCAGAAGGCTTCCATAAGCATTTTAGCCTTTTCCGGAACATTACTTGCCAGCTCATATACAGAATCCGTTGACGCTATATGAACAATAAGAGGATTGTCGGAAGGTCGGCCCTTTGCAGCATAGATTCTTTGAGATGCATCGGCTTCCAGAGCATTTCCACCTAATCCATAAACAGTTTCTGTGGGAAATGCCACTAAACCGCCTGCAGCTATAACCTTTGCGGCCTTTGATATTCCTTCTTTATCTGCAGAAAGCAGAATAGTATTTACTAAAGGTACTTCAGATAGTTTATTAGTCTCCACTGGTTTCTCCTTTTAGGACAAGGTCCAGAATATAGTCGTGAGCGGCAAGCTCAGCTTTGTCATCCAGTGGTTCGAGCTCACAGCTTCCGTACTTTGTTTCTATAGTTGTTTTAATAAGATGATCCGCAAACTCAGGATTCTTTGGCAGGATTGGGCCGTGGCTATAGGAGCCGTACACGTTCTTGTATCGGATTCCTTCGGTTTTATCCTCGCCATTATTACCATATCCGCTGAGTACATTTCCCAAAGGATTTACTCCTTCTCCCAGGTATGTACGTCCGCTGTGGTTTTCAAAGCCCACGATGTTGCTGCCTCCGGACTCGGGAGTACATTTAAAGGCATAATTTCCAATCATTCGGATGTCGCCACCGATGGTATGAAAATTCACGGCACCCAGGAACTCCATCTTCTGATGATCCTTGGTTTCGTAGTAATGACCCATCATCTGGTAGCCTCCGCATATACAGAGGAAGGTTTTTCCATCCTCGATGGCTGCTTTAATCTCATTTCCCTTACCTGACTTCAGATCCTTGAGAAGCACTTCCTGTTCAAAATCCTGTCCTCCACCTATAAAGAATAGGTCGAATTCAGAAAGGTCGGCTTTTTCACCCAGCTTAACCTCACTTACCTGACAGTCGATTCCGCGCCATTGAAGTCGTTTCTTCAGACATAATATATTGCCTCTGTCACCATAGAGATTAAGAACCTCAGGATACAGGTGGCATATTTTAACTTGTTTTTCTTTAGTATTGGACATTTCAAACTCCTGATAAAAGCTTTATAAGACTAAGTGTAAGTTTATTTCTGATCCTTCCAGAATTCTTTTTTACCTGTTGCTGCTCCCAGAACCGCCCTGAGGCTAAGCATCGAGGTATAGTTAGGAAGAATAAACACCGGAAGTCCGTGGGAAGTCATCTTATCAATCAGTTCATTATTATCGTAGACGATTTCCAGCTTATCAGCAGGCATATCGGCATATTTCAGTCTTACCTGCATGTCTGTAGCTCTGGTTCCCGAAACATAGATCATCTTGCAGTGAGGATCCTGAGTTACCTTTTCGTGGTCAGCATCCCATATCCAGGATATATCGTGACCATCAGCAGTTTTATCATTCAGACAGAAGACTGCAACATAGTCCTCTCCAAGAGAGGAGAGATATGAAAGAGACTGGTTACAACCTGCAGGATTCTTAACAAGAATCATCTGAATATCTACATTATTATACTCAAAGGTTTCCATACGGCCGAAGCTGGAGTTTACATTTGCGAGGGAAGTAGTTATAGGCTCTATGTCCCAGCCGGCGGCATCATATGCACCGATTGCCGCAATGGCATTGTATATGTTGTAAAGGGCCGGAAGTCCGATATGGATATTCTTATCTTCACCCTTTTTAAAATGTATGGTAATGTCACTTCCCTTTGCATTGAATCCGTCAACGGAGGTAACCTCCATATCGGGATGGGTTCTTTTATAACCGCAATTAGGGCAGTAATAATCTCCAAGATGAGCATAAGTATGGAAATTGTATTTATACTCCGTTCCACATTTAATACAGTATTTTGCATCGGAAAGTGAATCCGGATTTTCTTCCTTATTAATGTTCACCTGTCCAACACCATAATAATAGGTTTTGTTAGGAACGTCCTCAGCAAGTGAAGAGGTCAGGGAACAGTCTGCGTTTAAGCAGAGAATTGTATCGGGAACAAGCTTTACACCTGTTCTTATCTCTTCAAGGGTGTGCATTACCTCCCCATATCGATCCAGCTGATCTCTGAAAAGGTTTGTGACAACGATTACCTTTGGCTTAATAAGAGGTACTACCTTTTTAAGTGCACCCTCATCGCACTCAACTATTGCATATTCCTTTTTGGGATGTCCACCGAGAGTGGCGTTGGAAGTAAACTCAGCTGTAATACCCGTCAGGAGATTGGCTCCTGAGATATTTGATAGGGGATTGATACCACTTTCCTGCAGAGAATTACGAAGCATACTGCAGGTTGTAGTCTTTCCGTTGGTTCCGGTAACTACTATTATCTGCATGCCTTTGGAGACCACCTCAAGGATTTGCTTATCAAAAAGCATTGCAGATCTTCCCGGGAGAGTTGTACCGCCCCGTTTGAGAAGACGAAGTGCTGCACGTGTCATATTACATGCAGCAACAGAAAAAAATGTTTTTATAGCATTATGTTTGCTCATAGCTTTACTCATCCATTTCAGGTTTTAAAAACTTCAGAGATTAGTATAGCACACTAGTAAAGTTCACTCAATGATGACTTGTTTGTTGCAGTTTTGATGTGTGTTTCGTATAAGGTTATAGTATAATGTTATGTAGATATGTAACTATTATTCAGGGAGTGTCGCAGATGACAACATTTTTTGATGATTTTATAATTGATTCCATAGATGATCTTAAAATGCTGATTGATGAACTGGGGTTTGTTCCCTTTTTTGAGAATGAGATAGAGGGTTTTTCTATTGAAGAGCATATGGCACCCGGTCACTGGTATAATGATAGTACTGATGGATTCTGGGATGCCTGGGAATGGAAAGGTCCGGTAATCCGTGAGACCAAATGTGCCTATGGCAAGTTCCTCAGAGGAAAGGCCATGTATATAAGCTCAAAATGGTTTCCGGACTTTGCGAATTACAGGCGTGACGGGTACGACTTTGATGCCAGGTACGAAGACGGGCTGGCAAGCTTTGGAGATAAGGAATTATATGTACTATTAGATGCCAACGCACCTATTTTATCAAAACCACTGAAAAAGTTGGGAAATTATGGCACTAAAGGTAAAAAAGGCTTCGACAGCTCCATAACCCGTCTTCAAAAGCAGTGCTACGTAATAATAAGTGATTTCAGATATGCCACTGATAAGTCCGGAAATGAATATGGTTGGGGAATAGCTGAGTATTCAACTCCGGAGAAGTTCATGGGAAAGAGATTCATTAATAATGTTTATAAAAGAACACCGGAAGAATCCTACGAGAGACTGGTTCGACATTTTAAGAAAATTCTGCCGGGAATCGAGGATAAATGGATCGAAAAAATGCTGAAATAATAATTACAAAATATAGCCTGCATGCTACTTTACATAACTTTTTGGTTGACAATAATGTTGGATAGTGTTATCATATTTATCGTAACAGTTTTGTAACATTTTCATCGAAAACGTAAAAAATTTGTAACAAAGCACAAGATATTGTGCCTAAAGTGACATAGGAGGTTACATAATGTATAAACCAACAAAGAGAGTTCTAGCACTTGGACTTGCAACAGGAATGATTTTAGCCGGAGCCGGCACAAATTTTTCTGTTCAGGCAAAGCAGATTTATGACTCATCTAGCGTGGGAATATCAAACAAGGTAATAAATTATATCGCGCAGAGTTCAGCCGAGGATCCGGTTTCTGAACTTACAGCAGGAGCAGTTAATAAGGATGATGTTGCTGCTGCTTATACTAAGAAGGAAGAGGCAGCTCCTGAGGCAACAGCTTCAGATGCTGAGTCTAAGGGTTCTCCAACTGATGCAAAGGTATACAAGCAGTTCCAGGATAGAGCTGTTGTAACTACAGAAGGAAAAGTTAATATCAGAACAGAGGCTTCAACTGATTCAGAGGTTGTTGGTGCCATTCAGCAGGGCGGTATCTGTCTTGTAAAGGAAATTGGAGATGAATGGACAAAGATAGCTTCAGGAACATGCGAAGGTTATATTAAGAATGAATATCTTGCTTATGGTGATGACGCCGGTGAGTGGAGTGATAACAATGGTATCACAAGAATTGCTACAGTAAATACAACAACACTTAAGGTTCGTGAAGAAAAGAACGAGGATAGTGATTGTGTAACACTTCTTCCGGAAGGTGAAGAGTATTATGTATATAGTACAGGATCTGAATGGATTGAAGTTTCAGTTGATGATGATCTTCGTGGATTTGTAAAGAGCGAATATGTTGAAGTAAAATATGAGAATCCAAGAGCTGTATCTGTTGAGGAACAGGCTGAGGCAGATAGAAAGGCTAAGGAAGAAGCGGATGCTGCATGGCTTAAGTACCTTGCAGAGCAGGAAGAGCTGGCAAAGCAGCAACAGCAGCAGGCAGCTGACGGAACTCAGGTAGCTGATAATTCACAGACACAGGATCAGGCACAGCCTGCACAGGATGGAACTATAACATCTAATAATGATACAGCAGCTGCAGAACCAGCAGCTACACCGGCAGCAGATGATCAGACACAGGCAGAGACTCCTACAGAGGAAGCTACAACAGCAGCTCCTGCAACAGAAGCAGCAACAGCAGCTCCTGCAGGTCAGTCTGGTACAGATCTTGCTAATTATGCTCTTCAGTTCGTAGGAAACCCATATGTTTGGGGTGGAACAAGTCTTACTAACGGTGCAGACTGTTCAGGATTCGTTCTCAGTGTATATGCACAGTTCGGATATTCACTTCCACATAGTGCAGCAGCACAGTCAAACTATGGTACTGAAGTTTCACTTTCAGCACTTGAGCCGGGAGATCTTCTCTTCTATAGCAACGGTGGTGGAATCGGACACGTTACCATCTACATCGGTGGTGGAATGGTTGTTCATGCATCAAACTCAAGAGATGGTATCAAGACATCAGTTTATAATTACAGAACACCAGTTAAGGCTGTAAGAATTTTAGGACAGTAATTCTTACTACAGCTAAACCATATATGATAGTGAAAAGGATGAGAGTTAAATGCTCTCATTCTTTTATTTAACAGATGATTTATGCTTATATGGTGTTTTTTATCGTTGAAACCATATCCTGGGATATTGTTACGAAAATGTTTCATCATACTACTTATAA
>JAILMQ010000167.1 GCA_024692605.1 Eubacterium sp. | reverse complement strand
CAACATCCTTTATACGTTCTTGAATTATGTAAACCAACATGGTCTACCCTTCTATATCATCAAATTCAAGATCAGCGATTGGAACCGGCCTGCTGAAGAGATACCCTTGAGCAAGATCAGCACCAATTTCCTTTAGGAAATTATATTGTTCTTTAGTCTCTATACCTTCAACAAGGGATTTAAGTCCGAGATTCTTTACCATATCAACTACAGATTTCACTACCACCGAGGTATTGGGATTATCATCCAGGGATCTAATCAGTCCCATATCAACCTTTATAACGTCAAAGTTGAAATCTTTAAGTGAATTAAGTGAAGAATAGCCACTACCGAAGTCATCCAGCCAAACCTCGAAGCCTGCATCCCTCAGACTATTAATCTTCTTGATAAGATCCTCACTGTCATCTTCAAGTGCACTTTCCGTGATTTCAATATGAATATCACCCTTATTTATTTTAAATTCCTGTGCATTCTGAAGGATAATATCAAGCACGTCTACCATCACAAAATCAAGTCGGGATAAATTAATGGATATAGGAACTGTATGTCCCACTTTACCCTCTAATACCTTTTGATCCACACATATCTGTCTGGCAATAAATGTATCAATCATGTAGATAAGTCTGGATTCTTCAAGAACCGGAATAAAGTCTCCAGGTGAAAGGAAACCATGAACCGGATCAATCCATCTTGCAAGAGCCTCCAGTTCTACCACCTTTCCGGTTTTAACATCTATGATCGGCTGATAATATACTTTCAGATAATCATTGTCAACCGCCTCATCTATATGTGTAATAATGTATTGCTGAAGTTTATTTCTATTTTCAAGAACGGAATCATAAAATGCATATTTAGTATTGAACTCTCGTTTTATACTGTCACAGGCAAGCTTTGCTTTGTCACAGGCAATACCAACATCTTCTTCATCAGTATACTCATATATACCACACTTAATGTTCATCTCGATATTGCCAAACAGTGGCTCAATCTTCTGATTTACAACATCCAGCTTGTTTTCAATTCCTTTTTTATTTGTAAGAATAACAAAATGATCTCCGGAGAATCTGGAAATCAGCGCTCCATCGAACTCTTGTTTCAGAACAGTTGCAATCTCCTGAAGAAGCTTGTCGCCCCGCCTGAAACCATTTTCTTCATTATAAGACTTAAAGTTCCCGATATTATAATAGATGAAAACCGGCTCATCAGCTTTATCAATTACAATTCTAAGCATTTCATCGGCACGGAAACGGAAAAACTGCATATTAGGAAGCCCTGTAAGTTCATCAAGGCTTGCCCTGTTAATATACATTCCCACCTCAGACAGAATATCTGTCTGTCGCTTCTTGCTCATATCAAATTCATATCCTACAATAGCACCATGTCCGCCGTTCTTAGCCTCAATAAGTCGTACATCAGCATGTCTTATGATTTCATCCAGACTCTTTACATTCTGTGGAGTTCCATATACATATCCTATATTGCAGGAAGGGTGAAAATGTAGATTTTTAACTGTAATATTTCCAAAACGTCTCTTTACATCTCCCAGTTTATTAAGGAATATCTCTTCATTTTCAGGAGTATCCAGAACAAGTATTTCATCGCTTTCAAATCTATAGCAGTGTTCTTCTCCAAATACCTCTTCTGTAAATTTACCTAAGGTATTGAAAACATCCTTTCCCAGCTGATGGCCATACATATCATTATAAAAACGAAAATTATCGATATCAAAGAAAGCAGCATAAACTTCTTTTCCAATAAAACTTTCTGCTTCTCTCATCAAAGCATATCTGTTTTTGAGTCCTGATATAGGATCATGTTCAGCCGCGATTTCTACTTCAAAATAATTCTCGATATTATCAAACCGCTCTGCAAGTACAAACATACTTACAAAAACAGATCCCATATAAAAACTAAGGGCATGAACTGCATCCAGTTCAAAAATCGTCCTATCCTTATAAACATATGCCAGAATAAGATATAAGCCCATATTAGCTGTAATATATAGAAAATGTCTTATAGGATTATCCAGGATAAACGGCGGCATACATATGATCAGAAGAAAAAATGTGATTGTCAGATTCTCCGGATCCCATACTGTTCCCATAAGCATTCCAAATACCATAACAGGAATCTGAACCAGATACAGGTAAATCAGAGTTCTTTTGATATTATCTCTTACAACATATCTTCTGATAATTGTAGCAATACCAAAATAAACCAGTAGAACCATACTCTGCAGGAAGCCGTTAGTTGGCCTTATAAAAACATTGGAAAGCATGTTTACGGTAGCCACAATAAAGCCTACCAGCAGAAAGGTTCCACTCGCTATTAAATTTCTGTTTTCAACTTCAGCCTTATAAGCATAATACCTTTTTGGACTCAGCCTTTTAAAAAAATTCATTTGCCACCCGTGATAAATATAATTTTATTTAACGGTCACTCAGCATATCCTCTTTAAGTGCTCCGATTTTTGTTTCAGCGTCTGTTTTATCACTGCCCTTTACACCAAAATAGAATTTAATCTTTGGTTCTGTTCCTGAAGGACGTACACAGCACCATGCATTATCCTCAAGTTCATAATAAAGCACGTTAGATGAAGGAAGTCCTGTGCTGGTCTTTTCTCCGGTTGCAAGATCAACTCTCTCATCAGCTTTGTAATCACGAGCTGCAAGAACCTTAAGTCCACCAAGCTCCTTTGGAGGATTTGAACGGAAGTTATCCATCTTCTTCTGGATTTCAGCCGCACCATCCTTACCCTTAAGCTCAAGAGTTGCAAGTCCTTCTTTATAGTATCCGTATTTGTCATAAAGATCCTGCATAGCATCGCAAAGTGTCTTTCCCTGCTTCTTATAGAATGCAGCAACTTCACAAAGCATCATAACAGCAACGATAGAATCCTTATCTCTTGCATAGGTTCCTGTAAGACATCCATAGGACTCTTCAAGACCAAATAC
>JAILMQ010000161.1 GCA_024692605.1 Eubacterium sp. | reverse complement strand
ATACAATGTTCAGCATTTTTTTGATTATAATGTATACGGACATATTGACTATGTATTCAGATATGGTCCTGAAACCGTTACAAGTGAAGTTTTTGAAAACAAATATTTCCCGGAAATCTGTGAAATCGTCGAAGAAATATTAAAAAATATAATAAAAAACGGTAAAGGAATCGAGATAAATACAGGAAGCCTTTACCGCGGAATGGACTTTGCCCATCCTCACCCGTTAATTCTTAAAATGTATAAGGAGCTGGGCGGCGAAATCCTGACCATAGGAAGCGACGCTCATGACTACGAACATATCGGCTTTGGTTTTGAGCCTGCCAAAGCTCTGGCAAAAGCCCATGATTTTAAATATTTCTGCACATTTAAGGATATGAAGCCCAAGTTTCATCCATTATAATAAACAGTTTTCTGATTATTGATTTTATTGCCTTTGTTCCTATCTTGGTTACATTTTTTCCTATTGTTACTTTCTTTAGTGACTTATCACCCTTAAATGCATTTGCCCCAATGGAGGTTACTTTGAATTTTGCCCCACAAATCTTTACACTGTCTTTTGTTATTATAGAAGTATATTTAATACTGTAGGGTGCTGAATACTCAACACCTCAGAAACAATTATTTTTTTGAACTGAAAAGTGTGGCAAATATTCCACGGCCCAGGCTTGCACCTAAGTTACCGCCCAATGTCTGACCGAATTTACCGAACTTCTTGCCCACGGTCTTTCCAACCTCACGACCAACAGTTCCTGTAAGTGTATTACCTACAGCTTTGGCTGCCCTTCTTTTCTCAGCATCAGCTTTATCCTTTTCACGCTGTTTTGCTTTCTCTTCGGCAGCTTCTTTTTTTGCCTTTTCTCTTTCCTCTCTTTCAGCAGCCTTTGCAGCTTCCTTCTCCTCTCTTTCCTTCTGCTTTTCAGCTTCTTTTTCCTCTTTTTCTTTTATTTTCTCAGCCTCAGCTTCTTCAGCCGCTTTTGCCTCTGCTTCAGCCTTTTCTAATCCTCTTCTTTCCAGAAATTCATATGCAGAATCCGGATCTACAGCTTCATAATACTTGCTATAGCAGATATTACCCTTAATAAGTGTATCCCTCCTGCTGTCATCTATTGAACCGAAGCTGGACTGTGGCGGAAGGATATATACCTTTTCTGCCATTCCCGGAATTCCATCTTCGCCTAAAAATGAAACAACCGCTTCACCTGTTCCGAGAGAAAGAATTGTTTCGTAAGTATTAAACTCCGGATTTTCTCTGAAGGATTCTGCCGCTGCCTTTACAGCCTTCTGATCAGCCGGTGTATAAGCATGAAGTGCATGTTCAATCTTGTTGCCCAGCTGAGCAAGAACCCCGTCAGGAATATCTCTTGGATTCTGTGTACAGAAGTAAACTCCAACGCCCTTGGAACGGATGAGCTTAACCACCTGTTCAATCTTTTCTATCAATACCTTCGGTGCATCCTTGAAAAGAAGATGTGCCTCATCGAAGAAGAATACCATCTTCGGCTTATCCATATCTCCTACCTCAGGAAGTCTTTCGAAAAGCTCCGATAAGAGATAAAGCAAAAATGTAGAATAAAGCTTTGTGTTATTAATAAGGCTGGAACTGTCAAGGATATTGATCATCCCCTTACCCATATCGCCAAATGTAAAGAAATCCATTATATTTACAGCCGGCTCTCCAAAGAACTTATCTCCACCTGCAACCTCAAGTGCCACAAGTGCCCTTACAATAGCTGCTATGGACTGGGGGCTCATTTTACCGTACTGAGCCTCGAACTCACTATTATTCTCTGACACATAGTTCAGCATCGCCTTAAGATCCTTGGTATCTATAAGAAGAAGATTGCTGTCATCTGCAATCTTGAATACTATAGAAAGAATATCTGATTGCAGATCATTCAGTTCCATAAGTCTTGATAAAAGTAGCGGTCCCATCTCAGAGATGGTAGTTCTGAGAGATATACCCTTAGTTCCATAAATATCCCATAGAGTTGCAGGATATCCCTTATATGAAAAGCCGGCTTCACTTAGTCCGAATCTTTCAATACGCTTTTGCATATCTTCACTATCAGCTCCCGGATTAGCAAGACCTGCAATATCCCCCTTTACATCTGCAATAAATACAGGAACCCCCATATCAGAAAAGCTTTCAGCCATTACCTTCAGCGTTACTGTCTTACCTGTTCCAGTAGCTCCTGCCACAAGACCATGTCTGTTTGCCATCTTCGGAAGAAGTTCTATCTTCTCTCCCTTATCATTAACCCCTAACCATACATTATTGTAGTACATACATACCTCCTGATATATGATAAAACCATAATACACTTACTACTTGTATTAGTTTATCACATTTTCTTAAAGTTGACTATGAAGTAAGAAACAAATTATATTGTAAACATATAAAAATCCTAATACAAACGGCAATATATATCACTTTGGTCTTCATCATAGGGGCCTTTGTTTGCGTATATGGAGTTGTAAATCAGGCCATAAATGTAATGCTTAAAAGTGAGGAATCTGTATTGAATGATAAACTGAGTTTTTTAAATGATCAGCTTTCATTTAATGGTTTCGAGAAGACTTAAACAACGAAAACTTTTTAGAAAGATATAATAAGTTATCTGATGAAACTAAAAAATTGCATGCAAAGGAATGCTATTATGTTGACTCAATATGTGTAGAATCTTTTATCGAACAAAACAATCTTGCAAGTGCATCTCTTTTTATACTGGATAAAAACGGAACAGCCACATTTGAGTTATTCCATAGTACAGAAAAAAACGTCAATGATAATTATTATCTTGGAAAAATCCATAAGTTTAATCCCATAAGACATAAAGGTATAAGAAAACTATTAAATAATGACTACAAAAACATAACCTACTAGATTACCTTTAACGGACCAAAAAACGAACCTTTATGCTTTGCTTATCTGCCTAAGCAAAGTGAAGAAGCTCAGAGACGGACATCAAAAATCAAAACCCAAAACGAACTGGGAGTTCTTGCAGATGATGTTAGTACATTGGCGGTTGCATTGGATAAATATTCTCAGGATAATCTTAATCTGGCAAAGGAATTCCGGCATCTCTTGTAATGATGTCTGCCCTCACATCCATAAGAAATTATTCAAAACTCATACATGATCCGTCACAGATACTGGAAAAAATAAATAACGATTTATGTAATAGAAATATCGATGATATGTTTGTAACTGTATGGCTTGGAATACTGGATCTGAATACCGGAAGCAAATAATGCTGACCAAAAGCTTTATGGTATGAATAAACTGCTTGATAGTCTCAACAACGCACCGGAAGCCGACCCGGAAACATTTTTAAATAATGTGAGCAAGGCTGTTACGGACTATGTCGGAGACGCACCTCAGTTTGATGATATGACAATGCTGTGTGTTAAGTATCTTGGCGAATAGCCTTCATCTTAAATCCCAGCTCTTCCTGCAAAAGGATTATGAGCGGAATACCGAATATAATCGGAAAGATTGAAGTATTAAGAATCACTGATATCATAAACACTTTCCAGTCAACATCAGGATAAGCATATCTGACTGAGGGAGTAATCATAATTGCTTCAATAAGTGCTGCAAGGATCAGAATCACCATGTATTCAAGGATCTTTGCAGCTTTTTTTAACTTAAGTCCTTCTCTGGATATCCTTTTGTAATAATAAAAGATCAGATAAGGGCCGGCAAAATTCGACAAAAGTCCTGCTATGGAGGACCATCTCAGGCTGTCACTGATTATATCCATAATAAGATTACATATAGCAAATACTGCACACCCCGGTATTCCAAAGGCCAGAGCATAAATAGGACCAAACATGGTAACAGGTCTTACATCCGTAAAACCGGGAATAACATTCATAACCTTAAAAGGAATGGCAAGAATAAAATAAGCGGCAAACATTATAATAATTGTTTTAACCTTCTCCTTCATACTGTGCCTCCCCTCTAAACTTAGCTTTAAAATAATCCCAGTCAATTATTTCGATTACATTTCCCATAAAAATTAGTATTGTTCCAATAACAATATAAAGTGTCAGTTTTACGGGAGCAATCAGGGTTGCCGGAAGAACACATCCCCAGATAACAGTGAATACAATCTCCATGGAGTATATAATCGTTGCATTTGCCGGAGTGGATTTCTTCTGAGCAAAAATATTCAGAGTCTGGGCAAAACCAACTATAAAATATGAATATATAACAAGGCTGGCTATTATCTGTCTGTTCCAGGAAATCTCAAGAAACGTTGCAGGATGAGCTATGAACCATATAATAAAGCCAAAGATTCCAACCATAAACGAAAGAGTTGAAGACAATGTTATGGGGTCATCTTCTTTCGCGAATTTATTGAGAATTATTATGTA
>JAILMQ010000137.1 GCA_024692605.1 Eubacterium sp. | reverse complement strand
AGGTTAATATGCTCAATAAAATTCGAAATATTAAGCTAGATAAATTAAAAATACTTGTTGACAAGGGCTATGGCAGGGTGTATATTGAACATATGAACAAACGTGCATATGTAAAAGGAGGTTATTATTGTGAAGGATATGGTAGTAGATTCTGCAGCGGCAGAAGAAGTTATAAAGAACATGCCAGATGATGAATATCTATATGATCTGTCCGAGCTTTTCAGAATATTTGGCGATTCCACAAGAATAAAGATTCTTTACTCACTTTTCGATAATGAGCTTTGTGTTGGTGATATTTCAACTATTCTGAATCTCAGCCAGTCTTCTGTAAGTCATCAGCTGAGAATTCTGAAGGACTCAAAACTTGTTAAGTTCAGAAGAGAGGGAAAGAGTATATTCTATTCTCTGGATGATGATCATGTAAGATCTATTCTGAATCTGGGTATGGAGCATCTTGAGGAGTAAATGAGATTACTTAATAATAATTACTGAAGAAAACAGTTGCTAGAAAGAAAAAAATTACAGGAAAGGATACGCAAAGATGAAAAAAACATATAAGGTTGATGTAGACTGTGCGGCATGTGCAGAGAAGATGCAGGAAGCTATTAAGAATACAGAGGGAGTTAAGGATGCTAATCTTAGCTTCATGACTCTTAAGGTAAAGGTGGAATTTGAAGATGGTGTTGATCCTGACACAGTAATCAGAGATGCACTTAAGAATTGTAAGAAGGTTGAGGATGACTTTGAGATTTTCATCGATGACTAAGAAGCAGAAAAACAATTTAATCAGATGTATCATAGCATTTGTTCTGGTGGCTTCACTTATGACCTTGTTTCATTTCGTGAAGGTGCCCTGGTGGATCGGGCTTCTTACATTTCTTGTACCTTATTTTATAGTAGGTTATGACGTACTTCTGAAGGCAGCAAAGAATATACGGAATGGCCAGGTATTTGATGAGTGCTTTCTTATGAGTATTGCCACCATCGGAGCGATTGCCACTGGTGAATATATGGAAGGCGTTGCGGTAATGCTTTTCTATCAGATAGGAGAGCTGTTCCAGAGCATAGCTGTTGGAAGAAGCCGCAAGAATATTGCCGATCTCATGGATATCTGTCCGGAAACGGCAAATGTGCTTCATGAGGATGGGTCTGTAACAGAGGAAGATCCGGATGATGTTGAGATTGGTTCTATCATAGTAGTTAATCCCGGTGAGCGTGTTCCGATAGACGGTACCATCATCGAGGGAGAGACAAGTCTTGATACCAGTGCACTTACAGGCGAATCTGTTCCGAGAACAGCGAGAGCCGGGGAAGAGGTGATAAGTGGTTGTATATCACTTTCCGGAAGTATCCGTATAAAGACTGAAAAAGAGTTTGAGGATTCTACAGTTTCAAAGATACTTGAGCTGGTGGAAAACTCAAGCATGAGGAAGGCAAAGGCTGAGAACTTCATCTCTAAGTTTGCGAAGTATTATACCCCTATCGTATGTTATTCGGCGCTGGCGCTTTTCGTTATTCCTCCGGTAATAAGGCTTATTCTGGGAATGCCGGCTGACTGGGTGGACTGGCTTATGAGAGCCCTTACATTTCTCGTAATATCCTGTCCGTGTGCAGTGGTGATTTCCGTTCCCCTCAGCTTCTTTGGTGGAATCGGATGTGCGTCCTCCAAAGGAATTCTTATAAAAGGCTCCAACTATCTGGAGGTGCTTGCAAATGCTGATACCATCGTATTTGACAAAACAGGAACACTCACCGAGGGAGTTTTCGAGGTTGAGGCTCTATACCCGGCAGAGGGAGTTTCAGAGGATGTGCTTCTTGAAAAGGCAGCCTATGCGGAGTGTTCCTCCAATCATCCTATCGCTCAGTCGGTTATGCGTGCATTTAAAAAGCAGTACGAAAAGACAGTTAGTCATTCCCATGTGGCTGATGTTACGGAAATATCCGGGCATGGCGTTACAGTAAAGGTTTATTCGGGAAATGTAACTAAGGACGCTGCAGGATTAGAAGTTGTAACTCCTGAGCATGAACATATCTATGCCGGAAATATTAAGCTGATGGAAAAGGTCGG
>JAILMQ010000098.1 GCA_024692605.1 Eubacterium sp. | reverse complement strand
AAATCATCTCCGGCCTTAACACTGCCTCCTTTGATATCACAACCTGTGACAATCAGTCTTGGGGTTGCATAAGCTGCATCTGCCTTTGATGATCCGCCCTTAAAACCACCAAATACTCCTGCAACTATCATACTAAAAGTTAACAGGAGTATTGTTATTTTTGATTTCTTACTTGTTCTTTCTTTCATTAGTAATTTCTCCTTAATCTTTTTTTGTTTCGTATGCAAAAACATATTTTTATAACCTTCGCATATGAATATAGCATTTTAAAGATTAAGGGACTTTATCAGAACATTAAGATTACATTAATTTTTATTATTACACTATTTTGAAATACAGAGTTACAGAAAAACCGCCATCTTTATTGGCTACCTCAAGACTTCCCTGCATACTGTCCATAAGCATTTTTGAGATATAAAGCCCAAGACCGCTCCCCTGTTTTCCTTCTGCATTTGAACCACGTTTATATTTTTCTGTAACTGTTGTCAGTTCTTCTTTTGAAACTCCACCGCCCCGGTCCGTGATGCTGAGCTCCAGGGTATCATCTTCTATCCTGCTTTCAACAAATATTTCTGTATCTGCATATTTGTAGGAATTATAGATTATATTATTTATTATCTGAACAACTCTCAGCTTATCAGCAAATATGATGCAGCCGGGAATTATCAAATCTTTAATCTTCTTATTATAGTCTGCTGTCCTTATGATTTCTTCAAGATCATCACTGCCTATTTCCGTAGGATTAACTTCCAGCTTTTCCAGTTCTTCCAGGGTAGATGCAAAAAGATTTGAAACCATCTCATCTATCTGATCTGCTTTTGTACTTATGGAATTAAGCTTTTGTTTAGAAGCTTCATCTTCAGCTTTAAGACTCAGAAGTTCTGACATAGCTTTAATAGAAGCAACGGGAGTTTTGATGTCATGACTGAGTTCTGCAACCAGTTCACGTTTACTTACATTTGCCTGATACTCTCTTTCCTGTGCCTCGGCAAGTTCCTCTCTCATGATGTCAAAGCTTTCTGTAAAGGCACCGAACATATTATCCCTGTCCATTTCTATAGGCGTGTCAAGATTTCCTGCAGCAACATTAGCCGCAAAACTTTTCATCTTATCGAAGGGTCGGAGCACTCTGAAATATATCCACAGGATAAGGAGCATAATTATTACAAATGATATTCCTAAAGACAGATAATAAGTTCCGTACAGGTTATAAACCACCTTTTTCTCCATATTATCAATTTCGTTATATATGATGACCTTTCCCAGAACTTTATCATCCTTCTTTATATCTCTTATGGTATCCTTTTCCCCGGTGGCACCCACTATTGTTTTAGGAGCATTATTCGATGCGTTGCTGAAGAGAACATTTTCCTCATTATCAATAACCGTATATTTAAATGAACGATCCGGATATTCAGGATTATCCTTCCATTTTTCAGCAAGTATGGCTAACAGCTCATTAACTTCAACCACATCTGTTCTTGTAATAGAATCGCTATGGTTATGAATCGATGCCATAAAGGGTATAAGAACTGCAATAAAAAATGCTGCAATTGTAAATATAATTATTTTTTTCATATTACATCAGTTTAAACAGGAGTCCCTGTCCCCTTATTGTTTTTATATATACAGGATTATTGGGGTCTTCTTCCAGTTTCTCTCTCAGATGTCTTAGATGAACATTTAATGTTCCATCTGATACGAAACTGTCGTCCCATACATTATCAAATATTTCCTGCTTTGATATTACTTTGTCATGGTTACATACAAGATAAGCCAGAAGCTTATATTCTATAGCAGTAAGACTTACATATTCTTCGGCACGTTTGACCATTCCCGCCGTCAAATCAATAACCACATCTCCGAACTCTACTTTATTTTCACCTGTGTTATTCTCAGATTCTTTATTTATATTCCCCGCTGCCTGAACAGAGTTCTCATATCTTTTCAGAACTGCCTTTACTTTGGCATGAAGCACGCTTAAAGAATACGGCTTTGTGATATAATCATCTCCACCAATATTAAGTGCAACAACCATATCATCATCGCTGGACCTGGCACTAATAAACAGTATTGGAATATCATAATCATTTCGAAGAATCCTGCAAACCTCAAAACCGGACATATAATCTTTATCAGATGAATTTCCGAGATTTATATCCAGTAAAATCAGTTTTGCCTTATCTTTTTTAAAAAAAGCAAGGGCATCCTTCGCAGTGAAAACACACTTCGAAGGTATACCCATAAGAGTCAGATATTCTGCCGTTGATTCAGCAAGTTCTATTTCGTCATCTACTATCAGTACACTGTAATCCATTCTTTCCCTCTTACTTTTCTCCTACCATTTCTATAAATATAGCCTCAAGGTCCTTACCCGGATGCTTTTCTTCCAATCCTTCAACTGTACCCTGATACAGATTCTTTCCATGATTTATTATCATTATCCTGTCACAGAGTTTTTCAGCAACCTCAAGTACATGGGTCGAAAAGAGAACTGCATTTCCTTTTTCTGCATGCTCCTTCATCATCTGCTTTAACTCAAAGGCAGCTGTAGGATCAAGTCCTGTCATAGGCTCATCCAGTATCCATGCAGGAGGATTATGAATAAGTGCTGCTATTACCATTGTCTTCTGTCTCATACCGTGGGAATATTCTTTCATAGGACGTCCAAGACTGTCCTTTATTCCGAATCTTTCAGCAAGTTCATTAATACGTCCTTCCCGGGATTCCATAGGAACCTTATACAGATTAGCTATGTAATTAATATACTCAATTCCGGTAAGCTGAAGCAGTATGTCAGGATTATCTGCAATATATGCAAAGCTTTCCTTAGCCCTAATAGGTTCTTTAATTATATCAAATCCGTTTATTACCGCACGACCTTCCGTAGGTCGAAGGATTCCTGTAAGCATTTTTATACATGTTGTCTTTCCGGCACCGTTAGGGCCTGCGAAACCAACTATTTCTCCGGGCTTAATTTCAAAAGACAGATTATCAACTGCTTTAAAATCCTTCCCATATACCATTGAAAGATTTTCTGCCTTAATCATTTGCTACTCCTCCATTTCAGTAATGCCGGCTCTGGATAGAACCGGCATATGTTGCTTAATTAGTTTTACCTTATCTTTACATTCTTGGCGTTAGAGAATTTACCTATACCAATTTTATCGGCATTTGTATAAGTTGAAACTTTAATCTTTACATTTGATCCTACACAATTGCCTGAAACACCAGTTTTAATCTTGATATTGGTCTTATTACCTTTTACAAAGATTGGATCGTTAGCTCCAACCTGAATTACATATCCCTTGACTCCTTTTACCTTTTTCTTAAGCTTAATGTTAAGTACAAAGTTTGTCGTATCTCTATAATGTCCGGGAGTTACAAGTTTATTTCCTAACCATTGAGAAGGAACCCATGTGTGACTAAACTTTGCTCCCGATATGGATATTGATTTAACTGCAGGTTTTGTATTTACACCGGTTTTTACAGTCTTAGGCTTACTTTCCTTTGACGAAAGAGTATAATTAACTTTCTTTCCATTATCATCTGTGTAACTACATTTGCAAACACAAGCCCATTTAACCTGATATATTTTTCCTGGTTTAAGACCTTTGATTGTTGTTCCGCTACTTCCGGTAGTTTTTGTCGTCCACTTCTTAGCGCCTTTCTTCCTGTAGCTGATCTTGCATGAGAGACCACCCGAAGTAACTCCCGGAACTATTGTCATAGATTTTGTATCAGCTTTGCTTACACTGACAGATCCTGCTGTAGGTGCTTTCGAAAAATCAAAATGACAGTTATAAGTAGCATCATAATAAATATCATTATTACGAATATTTAAAGCTATGTCCGTCTGATTATGACCAATCTGACTATTATTATAAGGCCACTGTGAAATCAGAGTAAATATCTGTCCTTTCTTTACAGCGGTATACTTATCTGCAAATTTGTAGGCTTTTCCACTTGCATCCTTCCACTCATCCTGCTGATAGAAATAATCACCATTCTGATCTTTG
>JAILMQ010000068.1 GCA_024692605.1 Eubacterium sp. | reverse complement strand
AACCGGTTGCACAATAGCCTAAATAATTCTAAAATAATGAATATATTTCCTTAGGTTTTGAAGAGGAAACATAGCTTTTTAAAGACAGCAGAGGTGAAAATAATGCAATCAGATTCAAAACTAATAACTAAAATCTTTTTCAGAATGATTCCTGTTCAGATACTTCTGGTGGTAATCAGTGGTGTTAATACTGTTATAGACGGTGCTTTTGCAAGTAATTTTATAGGGCCGGATGCTATGGCGGTAACAGAACTGTTTATGCCTTTTAATAAGATACTGGATGCTATTAATGCTCTTATGTTTGGAGGCTCACAGCTCCTTTGTGGAAAGTATCTGGGAGAAAAGATGCAAGGAAGGACCAAGAGTATCTTTACCCTTGATATGTCTGCCATAGCTGTTATTTCCATAGTCAGTACAATTTTTTGTGAGATTTTTCCGGGCTTGATCAGTGGCATGCTTGGCTCCGGTGATGAATTCCGGACAGATCTGTCAAACTATATCCGTGGAGCGGCTATAGGAATTCTTCCTTTCCTTCTGGCATCTCAGTTAACTGCATTTTTACAGCTGGAAAGACAGGAGAAGAGAGGATATGTTGCAATAGTTTCAATGTTTGTATCCAATGCCTTCTTTAACTATCTGTTTATAGGCGTATTTCATATGGGACTTTTTGGACTGGGACTTGCCACATCCGTAGGAAACTGGATATTCTTCCTGGTTCTTGTTTCTTATTACTTTACAGGAAAAGCGACGATAACATTTTCCATCAGTTCTATTGTCAGATCTGATCTGCTTGATATATTGAAACTTGGACTTCCGAATGCTCTTAGTCAGGTTTGCCTGTTCATCAGAGCCCGTTTGATAAATGAAATAATAGCTACCAATGTTGGAAAGGTGGGACTATCTGCCTATGGTGCCATAGGTGCCTTTGGATGTATTTACTGGGCTGTTCCGGCGGGAGTTACATCAGCGGTAATTCTTCTTGCTAGTGTTTATACCGGAGAGCAGGATAAGACCGGTGTAACAATTCTTATGAAAACCTTCATGAAAAAGGGAGTTGGTCTGGTGGTGGCAATGTCAATTGTATTTATGGCTTTATCAGTGCCTCTTACCAACATATTCTTCCATGATCCAAGTTCGGAGGTATATAAACTTACGGTTCAGGGCTTCCTGTTATTCCCACTTTCCTGTCCATTCAGCGCAATAACCATCGGATTAAACTATTTCTATCATTGCCTGCGGTATGAGAAGATTGTTAATACAGTTACATTGCTGGATGGTCTGGTTAGTTTTGTTGTGATCGCATTCTTCCTGGTTCCACATATGGGGCTTTTAGGAATCTGGATTGCACAGATTGGAAATGGAGTTGTATCCGTACTTGTATTATATGGATTTTCTGTATATTACAATAAAGGTGTTCCTAAAAAATTTGATCAGATTCTATGTCTGCCAAAGGATTTTGGTGTTCCGGATGAAAACAGAATGGATATATCCATATCCAGTATGGAGGATGTGATATGTGTTTCAGAATCTGTTTCTGAATTCTGTAAGGGCCATAGCATAAATGAAAAGCATGCTAATTACACAGCTCTTTGTGTAGAGGAGATGGCAGGAAACATAGTTCAGCATGGTTTTGATGACGGCAAGAAGCATAGTATTGATATGCGTGTTTCCATCTTAAAAGATGAGATTCGTATAAGCATTAAGGACGACTGCAAACTGTTTAATCCTGAAGAGGCTGAAAAAATGTTCAATCCGGATGACATTACACATAATATCGGTATCCGCATGGTAGGAAAGATTTCAAAGAGCATGTCCTATCAGAATACTTTAGGTCTTAATGTTCTTAGTATTGTATTATAGATGAAAAAAACAGGGTTCAGCTTGTGAACCCTGTTTTTTTATTTTTCATTATCAGTTGATTTTTCGTAGAAGGATAATCCGTTTTTGCCGTTTTGTTTTGTTGCATACAGTGCCTGATCTGCCTGCTTAAAGAGGTCGCTTACATTTATATCTGTATGTCCAAATGCAACTCCTACACTACAACTTACAGGAGGAATATCTTTCTCCTCCGGATTTTTTAGCTTTTGGTTTATAAGATTGACCTTATGGGTTATAAGATTCTTCATGGATGAATCTGAACGTATCATAATAACGGCAAATTCATCACCACCTATTCTGCAGACATAATCCTGGGAACGGAAACTGTCAAAGATGATCTTTGCAGCTCGCTTGATAACTGCATCGCCTACGTCATGACCATAGTTGTCATTTACTGATTTGAATTCATCTAGGTCGATTATCATAAGAGTAGAGGTTTCCATATCAACATTGTTAAGGAAGAAGTCATAACCTCTTCTGTTAAAAAGACCGGTTAGTTCATCATGGTTTGCCTCATAGTTAAGCTTGTTTGTATTGTCCTTTGTTGTGTAGTACTTCAGGTTATAGTTTTTCGCGAGGAAACGAACCTCATATGCACCTTTAAGAGGGATTTCAGCTTCCTGCCGTATAAGTTCTACACAGTTTCTGAGTGGACGGAAAACAAGGATAGAAGTAAAAAGTACAATTCCCAGTGTGATTCCAATAAGGACAAATGTAAGTATATGCTCAATTATAACCTGTTTCGATAGTTCTGATTCAACCTTTTTTTGTTCCATATTTACTTCGTCTTCCAACCTATCGAGACACTCAGTCATATCATTATTAATACGTCTCTTGGAATTGAGGTATTCGTCGTCAAAAACATATTTTATTGCAGCTTCTTTTTTTTTGGTAGGAGAAAGATTTGAATCATGGGATGAGATTTCTGTATACCGTATCTCTTCAGGATAGTTATTTAAATCGTATCCATATCCTTCTATAGCCAGTCTTGCTGCATAGTATTCTCTATTCATCAGGTGAATAGATTCTGACATTGCAGAATTCAGTTCTCTGACAGCTTCAGATTTTTCATGGTTTTTCTCAAGACGATTCAGCGCAGTTTCCCTTCGCTTTGTTTCCTTTGCTTCTTTAAAATAATTGTCCAGATAGGTTTTGTTGCCGGTGACAACAAAACATCTTATTTGCTCAGTAAGATAATCAGAGGCAATCTGAAGATCATAGGAGCTTTCTCTCCAGCTTAAAAGATTTTGGGTAATATTATGAGTTTTCTTATATAAAGCGTTTGTTATATTCATCGAAAACAGAAGAATAACAGAAAAGAATACTGCGATTATAAGAGTAATAATATGAAGTTTCCGAAGAGGTATTCCGTTATTTTTAAACTTTTCTACAGTTTTCATATTATTCCTTCTTTTTCATTATGGCTTTCATCTCATACATTTTTTCATCAGATATTCGTAGAATCTCATTCTGGTCATCAGTTCCGGGATGGTATACTTCATAACCATATGCAACACTTAGATCGATAGGAAGGTTGTTTTCATTATTGAATCCTGAAACCTTTTCAGAAAGAGTGTTGATGCAATCCTGGAATCTTTCATCCTCCGGTGCATATTCAGACATAACAAAGAACTCGTCGCCACCGATTCTGAAACAATGGTTAGTATCAGAGAAGGCTTCGGTAATATAGTCTGCTATATTTGTTATATATTTATCTCCCATAGCATGACCGTACTGATCATTTACATTTTTCAGATAGTTAAGGTCAAGCATAACAAAAGTATAGTTTAAGTCACCATTTTTTGCTTCTTTAAGACTTCTGTTAAAGGCCTTTCTGTTAAACATACCGGTAAGTTCATCCTGGTATGCCATTTTTTCCATAACCTCTGCATATTTGCCACGCTTGCTCATTTCGGTGATTTCCACAAATTCATATATTCCACAGATCAGAATTAAAAAGTAGAGCATTATAGTTGCCCTTGAAAAAGCGATGTATGTATCTTTATTCATAAGATAGAGAATTACATCAATTATGGAAAATATCATTGATACGGCAAAAAATACAGTTACAAATACAGATAACTTTGATACAAAGGTCTTTTTTACGATTCCTTTGATTATGTAATACATGAATATAAGAACTGTAACTATGATCACTAAATGTGTCAGGTATAACAGCTGATGATAATCAGAGTAGCCAAGACATGTGGAGATAAATGAGTATACTATTTTAGCTACTGTCAGTATTCCTGTTATCAAAGGAAGTTTTGAAGTTTTATTACCTGTAATGTATGCACCGAATATAAGTCCGGGGTAACTCATAAGATCCAGCGACAGATAATTAGCAAAATGCACTGCCACCGGAGCACCGGTCAGAAGAACATCTGCCTGGGTTCCCGTTGCTATCCAAAGAGCAGAAGCGGTTGAAAAAGCACCGAAACTAACAATCTCAAATCTCTTGTCTCCGAAATCACGTCCGAACATACCGAT
This sequence comes from Eubacterium sp., assembly GCA_024692605.1. Classification (GTDB taxonomy): domain Bacteria; phylum Bacillota; class Clostridia; order Lachnospirales; family Lachnospiraceae; genus Eubacterium_Q. The sequence goes on along the minus strand of JAILMQ010000068.1, from coordinate 343 downwards.
GATGGCAAGTATTACGCCGAATACCACGGTAATAACACAGGCAAGAAGCTGTAAAACGGAAGCCTTAATCTCGGAAATAATATAATTATTACTGGAATCAAGATGCATATCTTTAATATAACCTGTACCGCCGGGGTATAGATTTTCTATTACGAACTTGACATCTCCATCACGGGTGATGACCGGAAGGCTGACTGAGTGGGCAAGAACACCATAGGCTTTGCCCATGTACTTTGGCGTATCAGGGTGAAAATCATAAATCATCTCCCCGTCATAATAAACAGAGAAGTGAATATTTTTAGAATGAAAACAAAGAGATCTGGTATCTACAAGCTCTCCATCC
>JAILMQ010000036.1 GCA_024692605.1 Eubacterium sp. | reverse complement strand
GAGGCTAGATTCTTCATTCTTGATGAGTGTATGCTTAAGGCTATTCCTGCTCCTAGAGAAACAGTTAATGAGTATGCTCCTAAGATCGTTTCAATGCAGATCGATCCTGATAAGATTGGTGAAGTTATCGGACAGCGTGGTAAGACAATCAACACCATCATTGAAGAGACAGGCGTTAAGATCGATATCGATGATGAGGGTAACATCTCTGTATGTGGTACTGATCAGGAAGGAATCAACAGTGCAGTTGAGACAATCAATCTGATTGTTGAGCCGGTTGAAGTTGGTCGTACATACACAGGAGAAGTAGTAAGACTTATGAGCTTTGGTGCATTTGTTCAGATAGCACCTAACAAGGATGGAATGATCCATATTTCAAAGCTTTCTAAGGAAAGAGTTGAGAAGGTTGAGGATGTTGTAAATATCGGAGACATGGTTGAGGTTAAGGTCCTTGATGTAAGGGAAGGAAAGATCAGTCTTGCGCTGGTTAACAAGCTCAGCTAATAAAAATAATTAATTGTGAGGTTACGTTTATGCAGTATGGTTATTTTGATTCAGAACACAAAGAGTATATTATAACTAAACCTGATACACCAGCTCCTTGGGCGAACTATCTTGGTTCGCCTGAGTATGGTGCTATTATTTCAAATAACGCAGGTGGCTATAGCTTCGAAAAATCCGGAGCTAATGGCAGAATCCTGAAATACATTTTCAATAGCTTTGATCAGCCGGGAAGATATATCTACATCAGAAATAACGAAACCGGAGACTTTTGGTCAAACTCCTGGATGCCTGTAGGTAAGCCTCTTGATAAGTTCAAGAGTGAGGTTAAGCATGGTACAGCTTACACAGTTATCCGTTCTGAATATGATCAGGTAATGACTGAAGCTACTTATTATGTTCCTCTGAATAAAACTTATGAGGTTTGGAGTGTTAAAGTAACTAACAATTCTGATAAGCCTAAGGATCTTACTCTTACAGGTTATGCAGAGTTTACAAATGAAGGTAATTATGAGCAGGATCAGGTTAATCTTCAGTACACTCTGTTTATCACAAGAACCTATTTCATGGGTAACAGAATTAAGCAGACTATAAATGACAACCTTGTAAATAACGTTGTTAATGGCAGTGAGTCAAAACTCAGATTCTTCGGTCTTGCCGGAGCTGATGTGGATTCATACTGCGGAGATAAAGAGGGCTTCCTGGGAAGCTACAGAAATTATTCAAATCCTGAGGGCGTTGAAAAGGGTGATCTAGGTGGAAAGCTTAACTACAACCTTAACAGTTGCGGAGCTCTTTCAACTAAGGTAACACTTGCTCCTGGAGAAGCAAAGGATCTTGTTTTCATAGTCGGAATGAAGACGGATGAAGAGGCTGAAGCAATACTTGCCAGCTATGCAGATCCTGCAGCTAAGACTTCAGAAGAAGTTAAAGAACTTATTACTCATTGGCATGGTAAGTTAAATCACTTCCAGGTTGAGACACCGAGCAGTGAGTTTAATGAAATGATCAATACATGGAACGCATTTAACTGTTTCATGACATTTATCTGGTCCAGAGCAGCATCCTTTATTTATTGCGGACTTAGAAATGGTTATGGATATAGAGATACTGTTCAGGATATTCAGGGTATTATTCACCTTGATCCTGAGGCTGCAAAGGAGAAGATTACCTTCATGCTTTCAGCTCAGGTTGATAACGGTGGTGGACTTCCACTTGTTAAGTTCACACACAATGCGGGACATGAGACTGTGCCTGATGAGAATGATGAGAATTCAGTTTATGCTAAGGAAACCGGACATCCTGCCTATCGTGCAGATGATGCTCTCTGGTTATTCCCTACAATTTTCAAATACATTTCCGAATCAGGTGATCTGAAATACATTGATGAATCAATTGTTTATGCAAATGGCGGCGAGGGCACTGTTTATGATCATTTGAAGAGGGCGATAGACTTCTCTATGAACAGACTTGGTGCTCACGGAATGCCTGCCGGACTTCATGCAGACTGGAATGACTGCCTAAGACTTGGAAAGCAGGGTGAGTCAACCTTTGTTGCCTTCCAGCTTTATTACGCATTTACAATCATTAAGAAGTTTGCTGAATTCAAGAATGATTCAGAATACATCAGTTATATCGATGCTGAGCAGGATAAGCTTGGCAAGAAGCTGAATGACCTTTGCTGGAATGAAGACAGATTTATCAGAGGCTTCATGGAAAGCGGACAGGTTATTGGTGATCGTAAGGATCCTGAAGCATCTATGTGGCTTAATCCTCAGAGCTGGTCTGTAATCAGTGGACTTGCAACAGATGAACAGGCTGACAAGGCTCTGGAATCAGTTCACAGAGAGCTTAATACTGATTATGGTGTAATGCTCATGGCACCACCATATAAGCATCATGCATTTGACGGAGCACTTATGCTTCTCTTTAATCCATCAACTAAGGAAAATGGTGGTATATTCTCACAGCCTCAGGGATGGATAATCCTTGCCGAGTCACTTCGTGGACACGGAAACAGAGCGTTTGAGTATTTTATGGAAAATGCACCTGCTGCCCAGAATGATAAGGCAGAGATAAGAAAGCTTGAGCCTTACTGCTATGGTCAGTTTGTAGAGGGTAAGGACAGCCCGATGCATGGACGTGCTCATGTACATTGGTTAACAGGTACAGCATCAACTGTTATGGTTGGCTGTGTTGAAGGTATTATGGGAATGAGACCTGATTTCTATGGTCTTAAAATATCCCCATCAATTCCATCTGAATGGAAGGAATTTAAAATATCAAAGGACTTCAGAGGAAAACATTTATCTATTACAGTTCAGAACCCGGATGGGGTTGAGTCAGGAGTTAAGAGCATCACTATAAATGGTGAGAAGCTTGAGGGTGATTACATTCCTGCTGATAAGATGAAGGACGAGAATGAAGTTCTTGTAATAATGTAAAATTAAAAGCTTTCCCCTCCACAGTAGTGGAGGGGTTTCAAAGTGTATAAAGGTGGTAAAGAATGGCTGCTAAAAAACAAACATCCGGAAAAGGTGGTAAGAGTTCTTCTTCAAAAACATCTTCTTCCAGATCTACTACACGAAAAACTCCAAATAAGAATACAAAAGCATATAAGGCCATGAGAGAACAGGAACTGGAAGAGGCTAAGACTCCTCCGGAAAACCTGAGAGAAATCTATGCCATTGTCTGCTTTGCCGTAAACCTCATTCTTGTATTAGGTACCTACGGTGTATGTGGAAAGGTTGGAAAAGCAATCAGTGGATTCTTCTTTGGTCTGTTTGGTGCTACATTTTATGTGATTCCATTTGTTTTCTTTGTTGCATATTGCTTCCTCCTGGTAAATGGACCAAAGCCAAAGCTTATTAAAAAGCTTATATGGATTACTGTCCTTATTATGGTGGTTGGTTTTATATGCCAGATAGTTATCGGTACAAAGGGATATAACATCAAGAGTCTTTATTTTGATGGCTATACGGATCATGCCGGTGGTGGAATTATATTTGGAGGACTTGTTGTTCTTATAGCTATGCTTATTAGCAGAGTAGGGGCGGTTATCATATCTGTTCTTCTGGCTATTGTAGCAATAATTGAGATAACAAATGTAAAGATAGTTGATCTGTTTAAGAAGATATTCTCCTTCAATTACATCGATGTTCATAGATATGACGATGAAGACGATGAAGATGATAATGATGAGTATGACGAAGATTACGATGACGATGTTGATTTTAGAACAACCGGTAAGAAGGTAAATCTTGGAAATATCAGAGTGCTTGATGAAACCGGTAAATCAGCTGCGGCATCGAAGAAGAAAGAGAAGAAGAAAAGGAATGCTATAGTTCCTGAAGAGGAAATACATGAGATAATTCCTAAGCCTGACATCAGTAAAACAAAGACTGCCACTTCAAAGGGATATATCCCTGAAGCAGAGAGTGGAATAATGATGCCGGGTGAGATGGGTAACAGAAGAATGCAGTCAACTGCAGGAACTGACCTTCTTTCTGAGATAAATAGTGCCAGTGCACTTTATAATCAGTCAAAACCATCTGATACTATTGCACCTGAATATAAACCTAAGGATTTCTTTGAACTGGAACCTGATTCCAAAACCTATGAGGATCCGTTAGGAAGTGATATAAATTATAATGATGATTTTGGTCAGGCTCAGGAAACCTATAAGGGACCTAAAAAGAAAAAAGAAGCTGAGCCGGTGGAAGAACCTGAAGGCTTCAGCGTAAATGATTCTTCCCTTACTGAAATCATGCCTGATGCAAATGCTAAGAAGGATGTTCAGGAGATAGAAAAGGTAACTAAAGAAGATAAGATAAAAGCTACTCAGGCTATAAGTGATGAAATAGCTGTAGAAGAGGAGCAGCCTAAGAAGGAATATGTATTCCCTCCTATGAAGCTTCTTAAATCCGGAGGAAGATCAGCTTATAACAAGACCGGAGATGTTACAGTCAAAGAAACAGCTATTACACTTAAATCTACTTTACAAAGCTTTGGAGTAAATGCAACTATTACTAATTGTAGTGTAGGACCTGCTATTACAAGATATGAATTACAGCCGGAGCAGGGTGTAAGAGTAAATAAGATATTACAGCTGGAAAATGATATAAAGCTTGCTCTTGCAGCTACAGATATTCGTATAGAAGCTCCTATTCCGGGAAAATCTTCAGTAGGTATCGAGATTCCTAATAAGGAAAATCAGGCAGTTTATTTCAGAGATCTGATAGATAATGATAAGTTTGATAAGTTCAAATCCAATCTCGCATTTGCAGTTGGAAAGGATATTAGTGGACAGATCATTATTACAGATATTGCCAAGATGCCTCACCTGCTTATTGCCGGTGCTACAGGTTCTGGTAAATCTGTATGTATAAACACAATAATCATGAGTATTCTTTATAAATCCGCACCGGAGGATGTAAAGATGATCATGATCGATCCTAAGATGGTAGAGCTTGCTGTATATAATGGCATCCCACATCTGCTTATCCCTGTTGTTACAGATCCAAAGAAAGCGGCAGGTGCACTTAACTGGGCAGTGGATGAGATGACAAAGAGATATCAGCTCTTTGCAAATTACAGCGTACGTAACCTTGAAGGCTTCAACAAGAAGGTTAAGGAAGAAGGACCTAACGAAGATCCAATGTTCAGATACATGCCACAGCTTGTGGTAATTGTAGACGAGCTTGCTGATCTTATGATGGTTGCTCATAAAGAGGTTGAGGATTCAATCGTAAGACTTACACAGCTCGCCAGAGCTGCAGGAATTCATCTTGTTATTGCAACCCAGAGACCATCTGTTGATGTTATTACAGGTCTTATCAAGGCAAATGTACCGTCAAGAATCGCATTTGCCGTATCCTCAGGAACTGACTCGAGAACTATCATTGATATGAACGGCGCTGAAAAGCTCCTGGGTAAAGGTGATATGTTATTCTACCCTCAGGGCTATACAAAACCGGTCAGGGTACAGGGAGCATTTATAGATGATGACGAAGTTTCAAAGGTAGTTGATTTTATTAAGAAAAACTATGGCGAAACAAAGTATGACGATTCGGTTTCTCAGTCCATTGATTCAGCAAGCAGTGGTGTTGCCGCAGAGACCTCCGGGGATACATCGGGTGGAGATAGCAGATATGATGAGTATTTCGAAGATGCTGCCAGATTTGTCATTGAAAAGGACAAAGCATCTATCGGTTATCTTCAGAGAATGCTTCGAATCGGCTTTAACCGCGCAGCCCGCATAATGGATCAGCTGGAAGACTTTGGTGTTGTAGGACCTGAAGAAGGCACCAAGCCAAGAAAGGTTCTGATGTCAATCACAGAGTTCGAGGAAGCAATATCGTAGAAGTATAATATTTAAATATAAAAGAAGGAGTATGTTATGAAAACAGATATCGAGATAGCTCAGGAAGCCACATTGTTGGACATAAGAAAAGTTGCAGAGAAAATCGGTGCATCAGAGGATGACATCGAAATGTATGGAAAGACTATGGCTAAGGTTAGTGATGAGTTTATTAATCGTCTTGAAAACAATCAGGATGGTAAGCTTATTCTTGTTACAGCCATAAATCCTACTCCTGCCGGAGAAGGAAAAACAACTATTACTCTTGGTCTTAATGATGCCATGAGAAAGCTTGGAAAGAAGTCAGTTGTTGCTATGCGTGAACCTTCACTTGGACCATGCTTTGGTATCAAGGGTGGTGCTGCCGGCGGTGGATATGCTCAGGCTGTACCAATGGAAAAACTTAACTTACATTTTACCGGTGATTTTCATGCTATTACTTCTGCAAACAATCTGATGTGTGCAATGCTTGATAATCATCTCCTTCAGGGTAATGCACTTAGAATAGACCCTAAGAGAGTTGTAGTAAAAAGATGTCTGGATATGAATGACCGTGCTCTTAGAAATATTACAGTTGGTCTTGGTAAGAGACTTGATGGTGTAGTGCGTGAGGATCATTTCTGTATCACAGTTGCTACAGAGGTTATGGCAATTCTTTGTCTTGCTGAGAATCTTGATGATCTTACAGAAAGACTTGGAAAAATCATAGTAGCTTACAACTATGATAATGAGCCTGTAACAGCTGCTGATATCAAGTGCGTAGGCGCTATGTCAGTTCTCCTTAAGGATGCCATCAGACCAAACCTTATACAGTCACTTGAAAACAATCCTGTTTTTGTACATGGTGGACCATTTGCGAATATCGCACATGGATGTAACTCAGTAAGAGCTACAAAGGTAGCCCTTAAGGCAGCTGATTATGTGGTTACAGAGGCTGGCTTCGGTGCTGATCTTGGTGCTGAGAAGTTCCTTGATATCAAGTGCCGTATGGCAGGACTTAAGCCGGATGCTGTTGTTCTTGTTGCTACAGCAAGAGCACTTAAATATAATGGTGGAGTTCCAAAGGATGAACTCAGCAACGAAAACGTTGAAGCACTGAATAAGGGTATTGTTAATCTTGGTAAGCATATCGAGAATCTTCAGAAGTACAACGTTCCTGTTGTTGTAACTATAAACAAGTTTGTATCTGATACTGATGCAGAAGTTAAAGCAATCAAAGATTTCGTAAGTGACAAGGGATGCCGCTTCGCTGTTGCCGATGTCTGGGGACAGGGAGGAGAAGGCGGACTTGATCTCGCTAAAGAAGTATTAGAAGCTGTAGAAGAGAGCTCACCTAACTTTAAATTCCTTTATGATGATGATCTTTCAATCACAGAGAAGATTGAGAAGGTTGCTACAGAAATATACGGAGCTGATGGAGTTGATTATACTACAGAAGCTGCAAATGCTATTAAGAGAGCTGAGTCTCTTGGATTTGGCAAGATGCCTGTATGTATGGCAAAGACACAATACTCACTTTCAGATGACCAGAAGCTTCTTGGTCGCCCAACAGGCTACAGAATAAACATCCGTGAGGCATACGTATCAGCAGGTGCCGGTTTCGTTGTAGCCATCGCTGGTGCAATCATGACAATGCCCGGCCTTCCAAAGAGTCCGGCTGCAGAAAGAATCTACATAGATGATAACGGAGACACAGTAGGACTTTTCTAAGAAGGACTTTTCTAGTATAGATTTTTTTGAACGTGATTCTTATGAGAAGGAATCAATAGCCGATGGCTAAGAAAAAAGGAAAAAGTCCAAAATCATAGCCGGAAGGCAAAATATAATTAGATATTAGTAAAAACGTAGAAACAAGAAGTATATATATACTATTAAGGAGACGATTAAATGGCAGAAATAATAGATGGCAAGAAGATTTCAGCAGATCTTAAGGACGAGATAAGAGATAAGGTTGCTGCACTGAAGGATAAAGGAATTGAGGTTACCCTGGCAGTTATTCTCGTTGGTAATGATCCTGCTTCTACAGTATATGTTGGAAATAAGAAGAAGGCCTGCGAATATACCGGTATGAATTCAAGATCTTATGAGCTTCCGGAAGAGACTACGGAAGAGGAGCTTCTTAAGCTTATAGATGAACTTAATGCTGATAAGGAAGTTAATGGTATTCTTGTTCAGTTACCACTTCCTAAGCATATAGATGAGGATAAGGTAATTCGTCGTATCGATCCTGATAAGGATGTAGATGGTTTCCATCCTGAAAGTGTTGGCCGTCTCAGTATCGGCGCTCCTGGTTTTGTTTCTTGTACACCTGCGGGTGTTATTGAACTTCTTAAGAGAAGTAATACTCCTCTTGATGGGGCAAATGCAGTTGTTGTCGGTAGAAGCAATATAGTAGGAAAGCCTATGAGTGTACTGCTTCTCAGAGAGAATGCTACAGTAACTATCTGCCATTCACATACTAAGAATCTTAAGGAGATATGTAAGAATGCGGATGTTCTGGTAGTTGCAATAGGACAGCCTAAGTTTATAGATTGTTCTTATATAAAAGAGGGTGCCACAGTTATAGATGTTGGTATTCATCGTATCGAAGGAACAAAGAAGCTTTGTGGTGATGTTGATTTTGAAAGCGCTGAGAAGGTTGCCGGAAAAATCACTCCGGTTCCGGGTGGAGTAGGACCGATGACTATTGCTGAACTGATGAATAATTGTTATGAAGCAGCAGTTATGCAGAACAAATAATATAGATTGGTTAAGTTATGAATATTGCTTTAGTTACTCTTGGCTGTGATAAGAATACAGCTGATAGTGAAAGGATGCTGGGACTTATAGATACCAGCGGATATAATCTGACATCTGATATTGAAGAGGCTGATGTTGCCATAGTAAATACCTGCTGCTTTATTGAGTCGGCAACTCAGGAGAGTATTGATAAGCTTCTGGAACTTGCTGAATATAAGAAGGGCAGGCTGAAGTATCTTATCTGCACAGGTTGTCTTGCTCAGCGGTATAAGGATGAGATAGAAAAAGAACTGCCTGAGGTTGATGCCTTTGTCGGAACCATGAGTCTGGACAGTATCGTTGAAGTTGTTGATGAACTGGAAAAATCTTCCCACATTGTTAAAAGATATGATGAACTGGACTCTCCATATCCTGATAGAACTAAGATTGCTAGAGTTGTTACGGAACGTCCTTATCTTGAATATCTTAAGATTGCAGATGGCTGTGATAAGAAATGTACCTATTGCGCGATACCGTATTTCAAGGGAAAGTATAAGAGCATTCCTATGGAGGCTGTTATCGAAGAGGCAAAGGTGCTGGCGGATTCCGGAGTTAAGGAATTAATCCTTGTTGCTCAGGAAACCACCTGCTATGGAATAGATCTCTATGGTGAAAAAAGATTACATCTGCTGCTGAAAGAGCTTTCCAAGATAAATGGAATAGAGTGGATCAGGCTGCTTTATTGCTATCCTGAGGAAATCTATCCGGAGTTGATTTCGGAGATGGCATCAAATCCCAAGGTTCTTCATTATCTGGATATGCCGATTCAGCATACCGAAGATGATGTACTAAGAAGAATGGCCAGAAGGATTGATAATGCCGGTATTAAAGCTACTGTTAAGAAACTTAGAGAGGCTATGCCGGATGTGGTTATTCGTTCTACCATAATTACAGGCTTCCCGGGAGAAACTGCCGAAGAGCATGAAAAGCTTCTGGAAACGCTGAAGGAGCTTAAGCTTCAGCATGTTGGTGTATTTGCATATTCTCAGGAGGAAGGAACGCCGGCTGCTACATTTTCCAATCAGGTTGAAGATGAGATTAAAAGTATCAGGCTTGAAGAAATAATGATACTTCAGCAGGATATTTCATCGGAATTTCTTGCTTCATGTATTGATAAAGAAATGGACGTTATTATAGATGGATATCTTCCGGATGAAGATGTTTATGTGGGACGTTCATATATGGATGCACCTGATATAGATGGAATGGTCTTTATTGATAGTGAAAGAGAGCTTATTTCCGGTGAGATAGTCAGAGTGAAGATTACTGATTCGGATATCTATGATCTGGAAGCCAGATTAATATAAATCAAAGGAGAAATTATGAATTTACCTAATAAGATTACAGTTTTTAGAGTTATAATGATCCCGTTCTTTCTAATATTCTATATGGTTCCGGGAATACCGGCAGGTAAGTGGATCGCATTTGCTATATTTATTGTAGCTTCACTTTCTGATATGGTGGATGGAAAGATTGCCAGAAAGTATAATCTGGTAACAGATTTTGGAAAGTTTATGGATCCCCTGGCGGATAAGCTTCTTGTATGTTCTGCCCTTATCGCTATGATCGAGAAGGAAAGGATAATGGCGTGGGTTGTTATCATTATAATTGCAAGAGAGTTTATAATCAGCGGCTTCCGTCTTATAGCTGCAGATAACGGTAAGGTTATAGCAGCAGGCTGGTGGGGCAAGGTAAAGACTGCTGTAACAATGGTAACCATAGTGATACTTATAGCTAATCTTGCTGAGAATTTTACTTCGGCAGCAGATACTATACATATAATCGAGCAAATTCTAATATATGTTTCCGCTGCACTTACGGTAATCTCCCTTATTGATTACCTGGTTAAGAACAAAGACGTAATCACAACATTCAAATAAAGATAGCATTCAAATAAACATACAAAAGGATGCCAAGGGGATAGTCCCCATGGCATCCTTTTGTTTTGTGACTATTAATAATATTCAACGTAAGTTGATAAGGTTGCGGTAGCAGGAAGGCCTGCAGCTTTCATTGAAGTAAAGACTTTTTGTCTGTAGGCTTCCGGACCGTTTACGTATACTGTTACGTTGGCAGGAAGTCCGGCAAATGCATTTGCACCGATTTTGTTCAGCTTTTTTGAGTAGATGTATACGGATTTCAGATTTGAGCAACCCTGATATGCACCTGTTTCTATTTCGGTTATATTACTTCCGATTGCAGCAGTCATAGCATTTGTGTTATTCAGATATGCATTCTTTCCGATCTTTGTTACCTTACATATTTTTGCTTTATAATAGAAATCTGTTGGGCAGTAGATGTAAGATAAGGATTTATTTTTATTAGCTACAAGCTTAAGATTTATCTTTCCTGATTTTCCACCTTTGATAACGGTGTATTTATTGTTATCAAGTGTAAACTTTTTATTCTTTTTCAGCTTATTGCTGCATATGGTGAATCTGGCTGTTATCTTTCCTTTGAAAGCACCTTTACCGCGAATTATTACCTTTGCCTTACCGATACGCTTGTTGTTCTTATAAGTGATGGTATAATCTTTTCCCTTTTCAAGATATCCGTAACCGTTTGTTCCGGTTAGATAAACTGTAGCTTCCGGTTTTCTGGCTTTTCCCTTTTTGTATAGAATACAGTCGTTATGGACTTTTCTTCCGGAGAAATAAACTCTGACGTTATCTTTACTGAGTTTTATCTTCTCATTAAATACTCCATATCTTACCTTTGAAGAAAGGGAATAATCATAACCGGTAGAATAATACTTGATCAGACCATATTTATTAAGAACAAATGTAGCCGGCAGCGTTATGTTGTTATAAGTACATCCGCATTTTCTAAGCATTGACCACATGTTACTGTTGTTGGTAGTAGATGCTCGGACGAAGATTACATTTGGATACTGGTTTTTAAGACTGTAAAGTCCTGAATCGTAGCTGTCAATTCCAAAGAATACTACAGTTGTTTTAACTCCGCTTTTTTTGATACTGCTGGCTGAACTCAGCATGTCTCTTGAGATGGAACAGCTGGACCGGCCGAAGATGAGAATTGTACTTTTAGTTTTGAACTTCCTGATATCTCTCGTTTTACCATTCATATCTGTAAAGGTCATGCTATGGTATCTTGGAGAGTATAGAGTTGTCATGGCATTAACCTTTGGACAAGAGCTTATGATAAAGGCGAATGCCAGAATAAGGGAGATTAATAGCCTGATTTTTTTAAATGATATAGATTGATATTTCATAATGTTGCCTCCTGAAATAAAAAACAATTAACCTACAGACGTAATATAACATATTATGGTATAATTAAAAAGTATATTCTATCTCTCAATCTCTTGTAGATGAAGCGGTACAGCCGTCCTTTAATGATGAAATACCATTTTATGATGAATTACGTTCCGTTAAAGGAACCATTCAATATGGTGATGACTGTTTCTATGATCTTGGTCCTCTGGTTGCACAGCTTGCGGTAAGAGTGGATGAAATAAGCGTAGAAGACGTGATGGAAGAGTGGGATATGGAATATCAGATAATCAATTCTTCTACACATAGAATACCGGCCAAAAGCATTCTTAGTATACTTGGTGATGAAGACATTATTTATTCTAAGGGAACAAATGATATTCATACCGGAGATATTGTTTATAAAGATTCTGATGAAGTACTTCAATATGGTTCTCTTGGTACAAGCGGAATGTATATCTATTTTCCTACTGTAAGCGATTATGAATACACCATAGACTATATAAAGGAAATGGATAATGTCATATCTAAAATGCCTGCCGATGATTCAAGGACCAAAACTCTGGATGAATATTTGAGAGTAGTAAGTGCTTATTCTGTAATATCGGGTATGGCACAGACAATTGATGGTCTGATTGAAGATGGATACAGCAAGGATGAATACTATAGAACCTATGCTGAAAGGTCATATGGAGATTATGGGCCATGGCTTAATCTTCTTTCCAAGCAACAGACTAAAGAGGCTATTGATAAAGATAATATAAAGGTTAGTTCTGTTGATAGGGATTTTGGTAAAGGTTTTAAGGTTGTGATTAATGATACCAGACAGAGAGTAGTAGAAAGTGTGGACCGAAAGGTATCGGTTGAACTTCCGGTTGCTGATGATTATATTAAATCCAATCCGGATCTGAGCCGGTATGCAGATAAAATGAATCTTGATCTTAGTATAGGTACTATTAATGGAAATCTGGATTAAGCCCGGAATCTATAGTGGCGAAGAACTTGTCCCTGAGGTGGTCTGCTGTGGTGAAGCTTTAATAGAGGGACAGGATTATGAACTGTATAAAGCCTTCGATGATGATGTATTTAAAGAGCAGGGAGAATATTTTGTTCTTCTTAAAGGAAAAGGAAAATACACCGGTGAATTAAATACTACATTTAATATAGTTAAATCAGAAGATTATGCTTCTAAACTGATTGAAATCCTTGAGGAATATATTGAGAAGGCTCAGACTATTATAGATAACCTTTCCGGCGATGCTTCTGCAAAAGAGGTTGA